>CAYNMA010000047.1:0-18162 GCA_964398075.1 uncultured Bacteroides sp.
GATTGTGGAGACGACACGCCCCCGTGTCGTTCGGGCGGAACGCCCGTGGGACTATACTATGCAGTCCTTTAGCACAGCGGTCTTGTGTCCTTTAGCACACAGTGCGATCCGACAGTGAACAGTCCTTTTACACTTGTTTCCCCCATTTTCCTACGTATTTTCCTCCTATCTCGCCAATTCATTGTACTAATACGGCAAATAATCCACCCGTATCTCAAATTATATTTTCACCTTTGTAGCCGTATAAAAACGAATTATTATTGCCTATTATGAAAACACAGTCATCCATCTTTTTAGCACTCTTGATCGCATTATCATCATGCCATAACACAACTTCCTATCAGCAGATCTCGCAACAGCAAGTCGACGATATCCTTGCTACTGCCGATATGACAATGCCCGCTATCGCACTCCCTGTTATCCCCGATAAGACCTTCAATGTCTTAGATCAAGGAGCAAAGAACGATGGTTCCGAACTCGCCACCGAGGCTATCCAACGCACCATCGATATGGCAAGCGAACAAGGCGGTGGCACGGTCATTATCCCTGCCGGCGTATATCTTACCGGACCTATCGTGTTGCGCTCTAACATCCGACTCTATGCCGAACAGAACGCCTTGGTTATCTTTTCCTCTGACTTCTCCTTGTATCCCATTATCGATGCCAGTTTCGAAGGCGTAGACACCAAACGCTGTCAGTCGCCAATCTCCGCTTCCAATGCCGAGAATATCGCTATATGTGGGCAAGGCACCTTCGATGGTTCCGGTGACGCATGGCGACCTCTACGACGCGCAAAGGCTACCGCAAAACAGTGGAAGAAACAAGTAGAGACCGGCGGTGTCGTGTCCGAAGATGGAAAGACATGGTACCCAGACTCATGCGCCATGTATGCTCAGACACTATGTGTCGACCAGAATGTGCCGGTTAATGTACCTAATTGGGACTCGATACAATCCTTCTTGCGCCCCGTGATGCTGAACTTCATCAACTGCAAGAACATCCTACTCGAAGGCGTATGCTTCGAGAACTCACCCGCATGGAACCTCCACCCACTTATGTGCGAGAACCTTGTGCTGAACAACCTCACCGTACGCAATCCGTGGTACTCGCAAAACGGCGATGGCGTCGATGTAGAGTCGTGCAAGAATGTGCTTATCAATAACTCCAAGTTCGATGTGGGCGACGATGCTATCTGCATGAAATCCGGCAAGAACGAAGATGGACGCCGTCGAGCAATGCCTACCGAGAATGTGCTCATCAATGCCTGCACTGTTTATCATGGTCACGGTGGTTTCGTCGTAGGTAGCGAGATGTCAGGCGATGTGCGGAACGTCGAAGTGAACAACTGCCTCTTTATCGGTACCGATGTCGGACTCCGATTCAAGTCTACCCGTGGTCGTGGCGGCGTGGTGGAGAATATTTATGTCAAGAATATCAACATGGCATCTATCGAAGCCGATGCCCTTACCTTCGACCTCTTCTATGGAGGCAAAGGTGTAGGCGAAGAGTCTGCCGATGAGATTGCCGCACGTATGGCAGCGCAAGTGCCTGAAGTGACCGAGGAGACACCTATCTTCCGTAACATAACCATCGAAAATGTCATTTGCAAAGGTGCTCAACGCGCCATCTATTTCAATGGCTTACCCGAGATGAAGATACAGAATGTCTCGCTCAATAACATCCACATGACTGCCCAACAAGGTGCCTACTTCCACTATACCGATGGGCTGACACTGAGCAATGTGTTCATTCATGCTGCACAAGGCAATAGTATGGACTTCGACGAGGTCGACAATGTGGTTCAAAAATAACACCATATCCCCCGTAACGGTCCTCCTAACCGTCCTATTGCTCACACTCTCCCTATCGGCTGAGGCTGAGCATTCAGCGGTCGTCTTTCGTGGGCGCACAACCCATGCGCTCAACTATTGTCCGGTAGTACTCCCATTAGATAGTATCTCCGAGTTCACTACCGCTCAGCGTGACTCGCTCGTGGTCTATCTCAATGGCAACGAACTGCCCTCGCAACTCGACGATACCAATGCTGATGGCGTGCCCGACGAACTGTCGTTTCTCGTCTCACTCTCGCGGCATAGTCGCTATACTCTCGAGATACGAACCACCTTACAACGACCAACTTACCCACAAGAAGTGTGGGCAGAGATGTATCTCAAAGGACCTATCGGTGGCGACTTCCAACGACACACCGCCGAAGGCAAAACCTACGGGATAAAAGCCGTTTCCCAACAGACTTTCTATCCTGCCGATAAGTCCTTCCGACTCATGCACCACCATGGCGTTGCTTTCGAGTCAGAAGAGATGGCATATCGCATATATTTCGACCCACGACAGACTATCGATGTCTATGCCAAACGGCATCCACAACTCGAACTCCAACAGTCCCTCTGGTATCCCAACGATAGTCTTCTCACTCTCGGCTACGGAGACGATGTACTCAAAGTAGGAAACACCATTGGAGTCGGTTCCGTGCGCCCATGGCAGAATAATAAACTGAATAAGATACAACCCTTTACCTCACGCACACAGCGTATCATCTCGCGTGGACCCATCCGCACAATAGTGGAGGTGGAAGTCCGTGGCTGGCAGCCTGTTCCCTCATCCCTCGACACAGTCACCATGCGACTCCGATATACCCTCTTTGCTCACCATCGCGATGCCTTCTGCGAGGTGTTCCTCTCATCGCCCGTACCCTCATTAGTAACAGGCGTACAGCGTGTCGGCAATGGTCCATCAAAGTATATTAACTGCTCCGTCGCTTCATGGGGCACCGACTGGCCCGTCAACGATACCATCAAGTATCCCAAAGAAACAATCGGACTCGCCGTCTATGTACCCAAAGCATACCATGCGCAACAAGTAGGCGATGCCCTCAATACCCTCATCCAACTGCAACCTACCACCTATCTCTGCTTCCACCTCACCGTCGTAAGCCTCAAAGAGAACAATCCGCCTGCCACCACGCCCCGTCAATTCTGGTCCTTCGTAACTCAATGGCAACAGACCCTACTTAAGAATCAATCATTTACTAGCCAACTCCTTTCTACCTCCCAAAGGTAGACATACCGGAAAAACATAGAAAGAATACCACCCCCAAATGTAAAAGCCAATCTACTTATATCTTAAAGAAATATAGTATAAATCAGTGTCGAGTAGATGACCTAACGTTATCGGAGGGATATCGGAGAGATAACGGAGAGATAGGCGAGGATTAGGTACTCTTGTAAAAGCGGAAAAACACCCAAAAATGACCTCAAACTTCCCAAAAGCGTTAATATATAACAACGAAATATTAATCACAAAATCTCCGCATAATACCCAGAATGCAAATAACACATAATTTTGGGTCAGTCTTGTGCAACCAAAGAAAATGTCGTATCTTTGCAAACGGTATAACTTGCGCTGAATAGTATGAAAAATATACGAAACTTCTGTATCATAGCACATATCGATCACGGCAAATCCACCCTTGCCGACCGCCTGCTTGAGTATACGCATACGGTCGAACAAAAGGACATGGAGAATCAGGTGCTCGACGATATGGACTTGGAGCGTGAACGCGGTATAACAATCAAGAGTCACGCTATACAGATGCAGTACAATGGATATATACTCAATCTCATAGACACCCCTGGTCATGTCGACTTCTCGTACGAGGTGAGCCGTTCCATCGCTGCATGCGAAGGCGCACTCCTCGTTGTCGATGCCTCACAAGGAGTACAAGCACAGACCATCAGTAACCTATATATGGCGCTCGAACATGACCTCGAGATCATCCCTGTCATGAACAAGTGCGACATGGATTCCGCAATGCCCGATACCGTCGAAGATGAGATAGTCGACCTACTTGGATGCAAACGCGAAGAGATAATACGCGCATCCGGTAAGACAGGTATGGGCGTAGAAGATATCCTCAATGCAATTATCGAACGCATCCCAGCACCGCAAGGCGACCCTGCTGCTCCCCTTCAGTGTCTTGTGTTCGACTCAGTGTTCAACTCCTTCCGAGGCATCATTGCCTATTTTAAAGTGGTCAATGGTACTCTTCACTCAGGTGATCGAGTGCGCTTCTTTAATACCGGCAAAGAGTATGACGCCGATGAGATAGGCGTACTCAAACTCGATATGCAGCCTACTCGAGAACTGTCGGCAGGCAATGTAGGATATATCATAAGCGGCATCAAGACATCTACTGAGGTCAAGGTAGGCGATACGATTACACATGTCGACCGTCCTTGTAGTGAAGCGATAGCAGGCTTTGAGGAAGTCAAGCCGATGGTCTTCGCTGGCGTCTATCCTATCGAAACAGAAGACTTCGAAAACCTAAGGACAAGCCTCGAGAAACTGCAACTCAATGATGCCTCTCTCACATTCTCACCCGAGTCTTCCGTTGCCCTTGGCTTTGGTTTCCGATGTGGCTTCCTTGGACTACTGCACATGGAGATAGTCCAAGAACGACTCGACCGAGAGTTCGACATGAATGTCATAACAACCGTACCCAACGTTAGTTATCTCATCTACGATAAACAAGGCGAGGTCAAAGAAGTCCATAACCCAGCCGGTATGCCCGATCAGACGCTCATCGACCATATAGAAGAACCCTATATACGAGCCTCTATCATCACTACTACCAACTTCATCGGACCTATCATGACCCTCTGCCTTGAGAAAAGAGGTGAACTGGTCAAACAAGAATATATCTCCGGAAACCGAGTAGAGATCTATTTCGACCTCCCTCTCGGAGAGATAGTGATCGATTTCTACGACAAACTCAAATCAATATCTAAAGGATACGCCTCCTTCGACTACCATGCCAATGGCTATCGTCCATCCAAATTGGTGAAACTCGATATCCTCCTCAATGGCGAACCGGTCGATGCACTATCAACGCTTACCCATCAAGATAATGCGGTCGACTTCGGAAGACGGATGTGTGAGAAACTTAAGGAACTCCTGCCACGACAGCAGTTCGATATCGCCATACAAGCCGCTATAGGGGCTAAGATCATCGCACGCGAAACAGTCAAACAAGTCCGAAAAGATGTCTTGGCGAAATGCTATGGCGGTGACGTAAGTCGTAAGCGCAAACTGCTTGAGAAACAGAAGAAAGGCAAGAAACGAATGAAACAGATAGGCAATGTGGAAGTGCCACAAAAAGCATTCCTCGCCGTACTGAAACTGGACTAACCCAAAATTAACATCAATACTAACTATTAATCAATTATTCGCAACATGGAACAATTTGTGCATAGCGCGTGGAGCATGATCCCATTCGGACTCATGCTACTTATGATCGCTATTGGTCCACTCGTAGTGGAGAAGTTCTGGGAGAAGAATATCAATAAGTTGATAGTCTCTCTCGTCCTCGGAGTTCCTACCGCTGTATGTCTTATCATTGGTGGTATGGCTTCCGAACTCGAACACCAGGTGTTGTTCGACTACATTCCATTCATTATCTTATTGCTTGCTCTCTTCGTCATCACAGGTGGCATACACCTCTCTGGTGATATCAAAGCAAAGCCATGGGTTAATACCCTCCTCTTAGCTATTGGATGGATTCTTGCAAGTATCATGGGTACTACCGGTGCGGCAATGCTGATGATCCGACCAGTCATCACCACCAATCAACAACGCAAATACACCGTTCATACTATCCTATTCTTCATCGCCCTCGTGGCTAACTGTGGCGGACTTCTTACTCCTCTTGGAGATCCCCCATTGTTTATGCTGTTCTTGCGCGGTGCATCCTTTACTTGGTTCCTAAATTTATTACCCGAATGGGCTTTCGTTGGCTTAGTATTACTACTCATCTACTTCTGCATGGATAGTTATTACTATAAGAAAGAGGATTGGACAGCCCTCTCGGCTGACTCTCGTGAACAACAGCCTATGAAAGTGGCAGGTAAGATAAACTTTATCTACCTTCTTGGCGTAGTTCTTAGTGTCGCTTTCATCAACGCTGGTTATATTCCACAAATGGGTGAAGAAAACGCTCCTATATGGATCAAATACCTCCGTGAGATAGTACTCCTCTCACTTACTTTCCTCAGCCTCTATACAACGAAGAAAGAAGTTCGCTATGGCTTGAACAAGTATACATGGGGACCTATCATCGAGGTAGCCGTACTGTTCCTTGGTATTTTCACAACCATGACGCCTGCGCTCGCTTTCCTTAACTCGCACGCATCTGACCTTGGCTTCTCGCATACTTGGCAGTTCTATTACTCTACCGGTGCACTATCCTCTTTCTTGGATAACACACCTACTGCTGTAGCCTTCTACGAGGTAGCAAAAGGACTTACCCCAGACCAGATGGCAGCCTTTGGCGGCACTTTCGTTGCGGGTATACCAGAGGTACTACTCAAAGCCATATCCCTTGGTGCAGTAATGTTTGGAGCAATGACATACATTGGTAATGGACCTAACTTCATGGTTAAGGCCATCGCAGAAGAAAACGGCATCAAGATGCCTTCCTTCTTCGGTTATATGATTAAGTTCTCACTGATCATACTCTTACCAGTATATATCCTCGTTCAACTGATTTTCCTATAATGCTCCTATAAGTCAATATGGAAGAAAAGAATAATCGTGATATGAACCTATTCGACCTTATAGCCCTATGTTGTAGGGCTATAGGTCGTTTCTTTTGCTATATAGGTCGCGCCTTTGGCAAGATGATACGCTTGTCCTACCGTCGCTGGTATGTTGTCCTACCTGTCATACTCATTGCACTATGCCTTGCACTCTACTGGGCAAGACCTGACAATCGCATGTATCGAGCCGGAACAATGGTACACCTCAACGGCGTCAAGGTAAGCGATGTAAGACAACAATACGATGAACTAATAAAAGCCACTCCAGCGGCTATCTCCCAGCGACAGTCATTCGCACAACTCCTACAGATCGACGATTCTCTTGCGCTCGGACTAAGCCACTTCAAATACTTTAATGTCATCGATTGCCGAAAAGACTCTGTACCAGACATAGTCGACTTTCGTAACAAACACGATATCGCTGATACAGTCGATGTGGTAATGAACGACTATCTCTACTTACAGTTCCGTACCAAAGACCCAGATAGCATCGCAGCGATTGGTTCGGCTGTCATAGCATTCCTTAATAGTAATGCTCGTATGCAGCAATCGTTCGCCGACTATCGCGCTGTCCTGCAGCAACATGCCTTGTTCTGCCAACAACAGATCGGTATGCTCGACTCCTTATCACGTAACTTCTATTTCCAACAGACTCCAGATAAGCAATATATCTATCAAGGAGGGTCATCGATCCTTATTGGAAGACGCGAACTCCGTATGCTTCATCCACAAGCACTATCTTTGCTTGAGGACGATATGAAAACGGCACAACTCTTAGGGGCTGCACAAGCACCTGTCGTACCCGTCTCGGAGTTCTCTGTCGAACCTCGTGCTGTCAATGGACCGATTAAGTGCTCACTCATCGGTATCATCATCGGATACCTGCTTGGCTGTATCCTTGCCTTACTTATCGATCAACGCAAAGCCATCAACGCTTGGCTGAAGAAAGAGTAGGGGATAAAGCAAAGCAATTGGGTCTCTTTATTTCTCTGCCACGCAGTAGCAAGGATAAAGAAAGACAAACAATACAATTGTCAATTGTCCAATTGTCAAATCGAAAAGCGTGACCCTTAAGAACATCATAATAGGCGGATGGAATAGTCTTCTTGACTTATTCTATCCGCCTGTTTGTTTACAATGTAATGTCCTCCTTGAGGAAAACGAACAATATCTCTGCGCCGACTGTCTCAAACAGTTACCTCGTACCGAGATGGCTGCACACCGAGATAACCGATTAGAACAACTATTTTGGGATATACCGAAACTCCAACGAGGCGCCGCATTCTGCTTCTATCGACACGGCGAAACCTTCCGTAAACTCATACTCCGAGTCAAGTATAACAACCAACCACTCCTCGGACAGTATCTTGCGGAACTCGCAGCACACGAGGTCTTGCCTACTCATTTCTTTGACGGAATTGACCTGATCGTTCCAGTACCTCTGCACCCCCAAAGACAACGAAAACGTGGTTACAATCAAGCAGAATATATCGCACGAGGACTAAGCAATATCACATCTATCCCGATCGATACTACCCACCTTAAGCGTATTGTCAATAACCCAACGCAAACCAAGCGAGACGCTTCTGAAAGAGCTCAGAATACCAAAGGTATATTCACGGTTGAGATGCCGGCTAACTGGCGTGGAAAGCATATACTCCTTGTCGACGACATTGTCACAACCGGCTCTACCATTCGCTCTTGCATAAAGGTTATCACACCGATACAAGGTACTACCATCAGTATATTCTCCCTTGGTCTCGCTGCAAATGACCTCGCAACTACCAACTCTCAACTATGCTAAACTCTCAACTCTAAACACTAAATTGCTCTAACCCCTAAACACTAACCTCTAAACTTCTTCCAAACCTTCTTCCCAATCCACACGACCACAATCACACCCAATATCCCAAGGATGATAATCGATAACTCATGGCTGTATTCACTGATCAAGTCCATCTGTCCATGGGCAATATAACCAATCAGCGCCAATACGCAGTTCCATAAGAATGCACCTAAGAATGTGTATAACAGGAACGGTACAAAAGCCATACGCGCCAAACCTGCCGGTATCGATATCAACTGACGAATACCAGGTATCAGTCGACCAACAAAGGTGGATACCTTGCCATGCTCATTGAAGTAGTCCTCTGCCTTCTTTATCTTCTCACTGCTCAAAAGACAGAAGTGTCCTACACGGCTATCGGCAAACTTATAGATGATTGGGCGACCCAACCATATCGATAACCCGTAGTTAACAATAGCCCCCAATATCGCACCCAATGTACCAAACAATACAATCAGTAACACATTGAGCAAGTACGAGTCAGTCACCTTCAAACTACTGTTCTCCTCCTCCGCTACATACACCGCAGGGGGTATAACCACCTCCGAAGGAAATGGAATGAAACTACTTTCTACTGCCATCAACCCTGTGATGCTGTAATAGTTCATGTTATCAGCATACCAATCCGTCACACGATCCACCAACGAAGCCTTTGCCTTCGTACTGTCTTGCGTTTCTGTGCCTACCGCTTGCCCATAACTCATGGCAACAAGACCCAAGCACATACTCAATACTATCAATAACCTTTTCATTACTTTTTGTCTTTCTTATCTTTCTTAACCTTCTTTGTTTGATTGTCCTCGTCTAACCCATCCACCCAGAATACATGATTGGGGAACATCAATTTGTACAACTCGAACGTATAGGGATTGACAGCCATCCCCTTTTTAAGAGTCATCTTTGCAGCCCTTGGGTGGTTCAATCCTATTTGCATCTCGGCTTGTAGTATGTACGCTTGCGGCTCGTTAGGAAATAGTTTGATCATATTTTTGGTGAACTCAAGTCCTTTTGGGTACCTATAACTCTCCAAGTGCAAGGTAGCGCACAGTACATAATATTCCAATCTCTGAGGGGCTATCTCTATGCACTTTTCTACCTCTTCAATAGCAGCGGTATACCAACCCTCATCCCTATGGAAAAAAGCTAATGTTTGATGGGCTTCGAGGTTGTTATCATCTTTCTTTATAGCATCACGTAAAAGATCCTCAGCATCCCTATAACGATGTGTATTCCATTTACTATTGGCATAGAAAACGACTTGGTTGTCCTCTAAAAGCCCACGTTTATGAAGCTTACCATATAGCTTACACGCGGTCTTATAATCACCCAACCAATAGGTAATGTCAGCCTCAAAACCGTCTAACAATTGCCTAACCAACTTCTCATACTCTTTGTCCTCTAACTCTACCTCGCGCGCGCGTTTTACCAACTCTCTGGCTTCTTTTAGTTGACGTCGAGCGATGCAGATGCTGATGTTTTCTAATATCGCACGAATATTGTCCGGATTGATTGCATATACATACTCCAACTTCTCCAAAGCCTCATCGTACTTCTCATTCTCCACCAGTGCATGAGCCTCCTCATACCATGCATCTTCGTCGTAAGGATTATCCGTAATAACACGGTCGGCAAACTGACACGCCAGCTCCGGCTGAGCCATATATGACGCAATATGCGCATACTTAAGCAATTCCTCCTTGTTAAGATCCTCTATCTCCGACGCTTTCTCTAAGTACTTAAGCGCCAACTCATAGTCTGCCGCCTCTTGAAACTGCTCGATGATATCTACCATGTAGAACTGCACATCCTCGGCACATTCACATACCCGCATCGCAGCATCATCTGCTAAGTCGTTTTTCCCTAAGTGTATCAATGCCTGAAAACAGAGATAGTTCCAATCAGCGTTGTCCTCCGACTTATATTTCTCATACTTAGCCAAAGCGTCCTCCCAATGGCTCTCTTCCGCATCAAAGATACCCTCAAGAAAATAGAAGTCCTTAACCTTAGGGTGTATCTGTCTACCCACCTCCAATACCTTCTTTGCTGTATCTAATTGGTGCTTTTCTATCTCGAAATAGAACAAGTCAATCAGGTCAAACGCATCGAAAAACGAAATCTTACCGCTCTTCAATGAATTCAAGAAGTCAGTCTCTAACTTGTATATATCAATACTCCAATCTGATGGTGGCTCCATAATGGTACTATAAGAACTTTCTTTAACTTAACAGCTGCTTCACTTTTTCCGATATAACACGCCCGTCAGCCTTACCGGCTAACTGCTTCGAGGCAATACCCATCACCTTACCCATCTCCTTCATACTGCTAGCACCCGTCTGAGCAATAATCTCCTTAAGCGCAGCAATAATCTCCTCTTCACTCATCTGAGCCGGCATATACTTCTCTATAATAGCCACCTGTGCCATCTCGTTATCGGCCAATTCCTGGCGGTGAGCCGATACATACATCTCTGCCGACTCTTTGCGCTGCTTAACCATCTTTTGTAGTATCTTCAACGCTTGGTCGTCCGACAATTCGCCAGTGCTACCTTTGGCTGTCTTTGCCTCTAAAAACTCTTTCTTTATACCACGCAAGGTGTCCATCGCTACCTTGTCCTGTGCGAGCATTGCTTTCTTGATATCCTCGCTTACTTGATCAAATAAGTTCATAATTATTACTTTTTAAGGTTGTTATCTTTTTGTCTATGTCTTGCCGTATCGTTTTATCTGCGACGCATCCACGCTGGAGTATTGTCCAACTTCTCTTTCTCACTCTCGCTGAGATCCTCAAGGTCAATGAAGTCTTCATCCTCCTTAGGATTAAGGTCGATAGTCAGACTCTCGCCCCCTCCTATGAGAATACTGTCGTCCTCCTCTTTCTTCTCCTCTTCTTTCGGTTTAGATTGCAAATCTGTACCATACATTTTCCCAATAGAGTCTTCCACACTATTCGATGGCTTCGCAACAGTAGGCTCTTTCTCTTCCGTGTTCAACGCTTCGTCTATTCCTGGCAAATCGTTCACGCTATAACCCGTTGCAATCAGTGTAACTTTCACGCTCTCTCCCAAAGAGTCATCATAAGAAGCGCCCCACTTGATATCTACCTCTTCGCCTACCGACTCGCAGAACTGCTGAACCTCCTCCAATTCCTCCATGCGCACTGCATGATCGTGAGAGCAATAGAAGTTGAGCAAGATGCGACTCGCCCCGTGTACATCGGTTGTGTTAACCAAAGGCGAGTTCAAAGCGTTCTCAATAGCATGAGTGATTCGTTTCTCCCCTTCGGCTACGCCTACATTCATGATAGCGACATTACCATTTTTCAGTGTGTTATACACATCCTGGAAGTCCGTATTGATATACCCAGGGATGGTTATTATCTCGGCTATCGACTTGGCTGAGTTACACAACACCTCATCTGCCTTCTGGAAAGCATTGGGCAAGTCGAAGTCTCTAAATAACAACTTCAACTTCTCGTTATTGATAACAAGCAGTGCATCCGTATGCTGTGCCAACTGAGCCACTCCGCGCATCGCTTTGCGGATCGCCCGTTTCCCTTCAAAGGCAAAAGGAATCGTCACAATACCTACTGTCAGTATTCCCATTTCTTGTGCCACTTCCGCAACGATAGGCGATGCACCTGTACCCGTACCACCACCCATTCCGGCGGTGATAAATACCATCTTCGTACCGTCCTGAAGTGCTCTCTTTAAGTCTTCCCTCGACGACTCCGCATATTCCTTCGCTTTCTCCGGAACGCCACCTGCCCCCAACCCTGGACCTATCTGAAACTTAGAGGGAACATCCATCTTCTCTAACGCCATGTTATCCGTATTGCATACCATGAACGATACATCCGTGATGCCCTGTTTATACATGTAGTTGACGGCATTACAGCCACCGCCACCTACACCTAACACTTTTATCAACTTAACATCTGTTGCGTCAATCCGTAAGGGAAGTCCGTCTATCATAATCCTTTATCTTTTATAGTTCGTTTGGTTCAAATAACTTATATATTGTATCACCCACCTTCTTGAAAAAAGGAGGGTTCGTCCTTTGCTCCTTATCCGTATCCTCTACTGCTAAGGCTGCCAATCCTACCAACGAGGAATACTGTGGCATATAATACTGCTGCTCCTCGTCCTCCATCAACCAATCGGCATGACTACCAAACTCTACCGGTAGGTTAGTCTTGCTCTGTAGATATGGGATCAGTCCTTGCAGCATCGACCCACCACCAGTAATATAGATGCGCTCTATCTCATCCGCTTCGTTAATCTTCTCTACTATCGGCTTCAATATCTCATCCAACCGAGCTTGAATGCACTGCGCAATAAGCGTCGTACTCAACTGTATAGTCGGATTATTGGGATCGGTAGACCGCATACGTATATTTTGATCCTTTTCCACATACAATGGCGAAGCATAACCATACCCCACCTTTAGCTTCTCGGCCGTGTCGTGAGTGATATGCAATGCCTCTAGGTCACGTGTGATATTCTCTGCGCCAAAAGCAACGACCTTTGCCAATTGGCAATAGTTGTTTTTGTAGATGTTCAAGGTGGTCGTCTGCGCACCAAAGTCTATTATTGCGCAACCCGCTTCCCTGTCACGGTCCGACAACAAGGCAATGCTCAGCACCGTCGGAATAGACCAACAGTTCTTGATACTCACATCCTTACGATTACATGCGCCCTCCAACTGCTCCCAAGTCTTTCTCTTCGACAATGCCACAATATAATCCGCCTCTATGGACCGTGCCTTCTGATTGTTATTCGGCTTATCCAACTGCACCTCCTTGTCCAAGTAATAACAGATAGCCTCCGAATCAATCTCATACACTTCAGGGTTCTTCTCCGAAACCTTACTCATCGACTCCTTGAACATGTCCTCTAAGGTCTTGTCAGGCACAGCCGACCGTATCGACTGCTCACGCTTAACATGTACATTGCACACCTGCATCCACTCTCCACCTACTACTACATACACCGACTTGATCTCCTCTTTCGCATTAACGCGGTTCACAAGGCAACGCAACATCGTACCCAACTGCATGCTTGCATCAGTCGTCTGTACAATAACCCCTTTCTTTACTATCCCTTGTTTCGTACTTTCCTCTACGCCCAAGATGCGCAATGTGCCATCTGCGTTCTTCTCAACCGCCATGGCACGGATAGCCGAACTGCCAAAATCAACTACCGCTACAACCGGCGACTTGTGTTCTTTCTTCTTCATACTTCTTCCTTTTATTTACGACACACTACCTGACCCTTAAAGCGCAAGTCTATCTCCTTGTACGGTGCCCACCCCGTCTTGCTCATAGCCTTTGTGTAGAATGTCTGCAACTTATTTAACTTCTTTTCATATTGGTTTAGGTCTCCAAGTATTATCACATGGCTACCCACTCTTGGTATCAGTTCTATCCTTTTTGGTGAGACAACATGAATCTGCTCTATCTGTGCCGACCAGAAACTGTTATCTTCTATATACTTCACAAAATCAAACAACTCCCCTTGCGCCATCGCCTCGCTTACATGCCCCGTCACTATCGGTACATACACCGCAATCGATGCCATATCCGGCAATATCTCTCTGTCTTCGTCCACGTAGTAGTTCTTACCCGTTGCCACACGCATCACCGGCACTCGTTGCCACACATCCACACGCACTTGCCCACCTATAGTCTTATAACACGATGCCTTGCGCACCACTGGATACTCCTTCACGCAGTCCTCTATCGCTTGTGCCGATATCTCACTCATCACCTTCCCCGTTGGATACAGTCCCGCTTGCTTAACACGGTTGAGTAGGGTAGAGGTCTGAGTGAAAGGCCGCTCCGCACTATCTCGCACTACTATCGTAATACCTTGGCACACAGTCGCTTCCTCATGGCGAGGAATAACGACGTACACAAAGCACAGATAGACCACCACAGCCACCAATGCCGTGCAGACCCATGCTATGTGCCAGCCCCTGCTCATACCCTTTACTTCAAAGCCTGCGTAATCTCAGGCACCAATCGGTCAATGTCGCCCGCACCTAAGGTCATAATCACCTCACCCCGACGCCCACGAAGGCAATCCAATAACGCATCCTTCTCCACCAATCGCTTGTTCTTACAAGTGATCTTGTCGAGCAACATCTGCGACGATACCCCCTCAATCGGCTTCTCTCGCGCAGGATAGATCGGTAGTAATATCACCTCATCCAGTGTCGACAACACGCCAGCAAAGGCATCTGCAAAATCCCTCGTGCGAGTGTAGAGGTGTGGCTGAAACACACCCACCAAACGCTTCTCGGGATACAACCGACGCACCGACTCAATGCTCGCCTTCAGTTCCGTTGGGTGATGCGCATAGTCGTCGATATACACTATATCCGGCGTATTGACATGCACGTCAAACCGCCGATACACGCCCGAATATGATGCCAATCCCAGTCGCAACTCGCTCACAGTCACACCGTTCAACCATGCCACTGCCAACGCTGCCACACTGTTCTCAATGTTGATATAAGCCGGCACACCCACCTTCAACTTAGCGATCGTCTCATGAGGCGTGTGGAAATCGAAAAACAACTCCCCGCCTTCAGTCACGATGTTATCCGCATAGAAATCCGCCTCCTCGCCCACTGCATACAGATACAGATGCACGTTCTCAGCCAACCGTGGCGTGATCGGTGTCCCTTTCTTCATCACCAATGCACCACCCGCCTTTATGAGCGATGTGTAGTGTTCAAAACCCTCTCTAAAACCCTTTTCGTCACCGTACACATCCAGATGGTCAGGGTCTACGGTCGTGATAATCGACATATACGGATGCAAATGGTGAAAACTACGGTCATACTCATCGGCCTCCACGACCACATTATTGCTCTCTGGCGAAAGGATCAGGTTCGTTCCATAATTGTTACTAATGCCACCAAGGAAAGCGTTGCAATTGATCTCCGACTGATACAGCAGGTGCGCCAATATCGTACTCGTCGTGGTCTTCCCATGTGTCCCTGCCACGCACAAGGCACGCATCATCCGTGTCACATACCCAAGCATCTCAGCCCGCTTGTAAATAGCAAACCCCTCCTTGCGGAAATAGGCATATTGCTGTTGGTCCTCCGGCACTGCAGGCGTACGCACCACTACCGTGTGAATGGGGTCACGGTATGCCTCCGGTATGGCCTCCACGCTCTCGTCGTATGTCACCACGATCCCTTCCTTCTCCAACGCCTTTGTTAATGGCGACGCAGTCCTGTCGTAACCGGCCACACTATAACCCTTTGACCTGAAAAAACGGGCCAATGCACTCATTCCAATGCCACCTACACCCAAGAAAAATAACGATGTCGTGGCAGTAATCTCTATTTGTTTCTCTTCCATCTTCATTAATTTTCGCTGCCGTCAAGCCGCCTTCTTGCACTTTCTGCCCTTTTCATCGGCTATAATTTAGCAACTTAACCAACAGCATATAGGATTGCAAAGGTAGCAAATACCGTGCATATCACCAAACAAAAAACGAATAAAATCTACACCCCCACTTATCGTCATCCGCACAATATCCCATCTTCTCCCCACCTTCCCCGTGCTCCCGCCCCTCAGCGAAGCCGTCCTTTAGCGCATCAATCCGCCACCGAAAGCAATCTTGTGTCCGTTAGCACGCAGTGCACTCCGACAGCGATAGCGGTCTTTTAGCGCAGTACTCCGCCAGCGAAAACCGTCTTGTGTCCGTTAGCACGCAGTGCACTCCGACAGCCGAAGGCGGTTTTTCAGCACGAAGTGCGATCCTTTAGCGAAGCGGTCCCAAATGTAAAAGCCACCGACCCCGAATCTTAATAGAATATATCAGCAGCCAAAGTCGAGTCAGCGACAAAGTATCAGCGTAAGATAAGCGTAAGATGAGCATAGGATAAGCGTAAGATTCAGCGCTTCACGTAATACCCACATCGAACCCACATCGTACCCAAAAACCACGAATAATATCCCAAAACCATTAACAATCGAACCACAAATATAAACGCCCAATCTTCCACCAAAAACTAAAGGGATGTTCTAAAAATTGCTTTTGAGATGATTTGTGGAATTTTATTTAGATGGTTGGCTTGAACGAAGAAGCAATGTGAGCATTGTGACTGAGTGAGAGGCAAGCAGATACAAATAAAAACCACAAAGCGCTCAAAAAGTGGAGAAAAATCCCAATTAGTAACAAAATAACGGAATGTGGAATTGTTAGAACATCCCTAAACTCCTAAACCCCTTTCAACCAATTAAACTTCTCCTAAACTCCTAAACTCCTAAACTCCTAAACCAATATTTGCGTCATCCAAAAACTTTCCTTATCTTTGCGACATCATTCAGCGCGCACACATGTACATCGCCATCGCAGGAAATATCGGAGCCGGAAAAACGACACTCACCCAGATGCTCACCAAGCATTATGGATGGGAACCTCAGTTCGAGCCTGTCTGTGTAAATCCTTATCTACAAGACTATTACAACGATATCCCCCGGTGGTCCTTCTGCCTCGAAACCTACTTCCTCAAGGAGCGTTTCAAGAACCTGCTCCACATCGCACGCGCCACCAACACCATCGTCCAAGACCGATCCATCTTCGAAGGAGTCTATGTCTTCGTCGAGAACAACTACGCCATGGGCAACCTCTCCGACCGAGACTACAACACCTACATGGAACTCTTCCAACTCATGACCTCGCTCGCACCGTACCCAGACCTCATGATCTACCTCCGAAAGTCCGTGCCTGCACTCGTCGCACAGATACAAAAACGAGGACGAGACTACGAACAAACCATACAACTCGACTACCTCACCGGTCTCAATCAGCGATACGACGACTTCATCTTCCACAAATACAAGGGCAAAGTCCTCGTCATCGAGTCCGACAACCTCGATTTCCAACACAACCCCGCCGACTTCCAAACCATCACCAACAAGATCGATGCACAACTCTATGGACTCTTCTAAACAACGATAATAATAACTTAAAACCCTGTATACTATGCACATAGCCATTGCTGGAAATATTGGTAGCGGCAAGACAACACTCACCAAGATGCTCGCTAAACACTACGGATGGACGCCCCGTTTCGAGTCTGTCGACTTCAACCCCTACCTCGAGGACTTCTACGCCGACATGTCACGGTGGTCCTTCAACCTCCAGATCTATTTCCTCAACAAACGCTTCCAAGATGTCATCGACATCTCCAAGTCGAAAGACACTATCATTCAGGACCGTACCATCTACGAGGACGCCAAGATCTTCGCGCCCAACCTTCACGAGCAAGGCAACATGTCCGACCGTGATTTCGACAATTATTGCGACCTTTTCGACCTCATGATGTCCCTCGTCAAGATGCCCGACCTGCTCATCTACCTCCGTTCCTCCATTCCCAACCTCGTCGCACAGATTCAGAAACGAGGACGAGAGTACGAGAGTTCGATGCGCATCGACTATCTGAAGGGACTCAACGACAAATACGAGCGTTGGATTGCCGATTATAAAGGACGATTACTCATCATCGACGCCGACCACATCAAGTTCGAGAACAACCCCCAGGACTTCCAGTTCATCACCGACAAGATCGACTCCGAACTCTACGGACTCTTCCCCTTCGATAATAAATAAAGATACCGCACATGTTAATTGTTAATTGTTAATTGTTAATTGTTAATTGTTAATTGTTAATTGTTAATTGTTAA
>CAYNMA010000048.1:0-17077 GCA_964398075.1 uncultured Bacteroides sp.
CTTGGTATGATTGTGAAATAGTCGATAGAGATAATGGGCTTTTAGAAATTAGGAGTTTACATACAGACAAATTGCATAGTGTAATTTCAATTCTTGCAAAGAGTGATGTAGGAATTGAGGTAATCGAATGATAGAATTCACATATTATGGAGAGATAAGGGGCAAAGGTAGACCAAGATTTAGAAAAGTAGGTAATTTTGTTTCAACTTATACACCAAATGAAACAAGAGATTATGAAATGTCTATTAAAGAAAGTTTTATATCTCAATGTGGGACTGAAGAGACTTATTTTAATAACGAGCCTTTAAGAATGACACTTGAAATATATCAAGCAATTCCAAAGAGCGTTAGTAAAAAGAAAACTCAAGAAATGCTTGAAGGCAAAATATACCCTACAAAAAAGCCTGATATAGATAACATACTTAAAAGCGTATGCGATAGTTTAAATAAAGTAGCATATCAAGATGATACTCAAATTGTTGAAATGAGCCAAATAAAAAGATATGCCGAGAAAAGTTATATGAAAGTGAAGATAGAGAAATTATGTTAGAAACCGAAAAAGAAATAAGAGAATTGCTTATGAAATATGATTTAGATATAAAAGACCATTGGGAAATAAAAAATATGTATGGACCTACTTTCTATGCAACTTTTAATTTATATGATAAAGAGTATTGTGTAAGTGGTAAAGTTCACGTTGGTGGTTTTAAATCTTATGTTATGAGTGAAGAAGGCAAAATGCCATTCGCCCAAGGGTTTGAAATCAAGAATATAGAAAAAGAGTTAAAGAAATTAGTAGGTATTGGTAAATATACAAATTAAAGGAGCGTAAAGGCTATGAGTGATGATACAATTACAATTATTTTAGGTATTGTTTTCCTGATAGCCTTTATTGGCACAATTATAGATAAATAGGAGAATAATATGGAAGAAAAAACAAAGTTAAATGAAGAAGTATTACAAAAAGCAATTAAACAAGCATATCAAAAGCAATTAGCAACTTGTAAAGATAGCACAAAGTTTATGCGTTCTTTATTAAGGGCTGAATTAGAAACAAATGAAAAATTAAATGAACTTATTACAACCCAAAAGCAAATCAATAATACATTAGCACATATTGGAACACCTGCAATTACAAATTATTTAATGTCTATGAAAGAAAATAATGAAATAATTAGGAGTTTAGATCCAGAACAAAATAGTGATATTGAAAAAAACAATAAAAATGTAGTAGAATAAAATAAAAGGAGACTTCTTTTATTATGCCGATACAAACATTTAGAAACACAATACAAGATGAAGGAACGTATATTAACTACTCAATATCAAACCCTTTCTATATGTATTGCCAAGAATACTACAGAGATTATTACTCAAATTATTTAGCGCCTTGCTTACAATTAGCCGATGGGACAACAACATTTAGAATTAACGATAGAGTTATATCAAATCAAATGTTTATCTCAACTATTGGCAATGGTTTAGTTAAGAAATTATTTGCTAATGGAATTGATTTTACAGGTGATGCTAAAACCAAAAATACAATGGTTAATTGGTCAAATGAAACACATTTGCTTAAGGAACTAGAAAAAGGATGGAAATACGCTTTTGTAGGTGGGACAAGCCTTATAAAGATAAATCGTTCAAGCAATTTAAAACTATACATTACAACTCATAGAATAGATACTTTCTATGCCGACACTTTACCAAACGGCGAAATTATGAGAGTAAGAGTATATGAAGATTTAATTTGCAACACAAGTAAGTCGAGTGAAAATGGCGAAGTAAGGAACCAACATTATATGCTTTTAGAAGAAAGAAAGTATAATAGTGAAGGCAAACCTGTTTCAAGACATATTATATATCGCGGGACTGGAAGCCTTAATACAAACGCTATGAATAAGCCACAAGACTTATCAAGTTGTGAAGTTGGTTGGACCGAATTACCAAGTGATGTAAGAAAAATCGTTAAAGATAGATACCCTGACATTATTATTGGCAAAGAAACATATTTACCATTTGTAAATGATTTAGGAGTTCGCTTATGGTCTTGGACTACTGATAACCCAAGAGTTCCTGACTTACCATTCGGACAACCTGCCGGTGATATTTTACAAAGTGAAAGTAGACAATACGACCACTTAAAAGCATTTGAAGAATGGGAAGTTAAAATGGCAAAAGCCAAAGCAACTTTACCAAGTGAGTATATTAACCAAGATGACCCACTATATCAAGAAAACGGAATGGATGATAATTTCTTTACTAAAGTTGATATGGGTGGAGATAATAACACTATTGAAAAGATACAATTTAGTTTAAGAAGCGGTGATATACGAGTTCAAAAAGAAAACATTATTCGTGATACTGCATTTAAATTAAATGTAAGTTGTAGCACAATAGCGAGTTTCTTAAGTGAAGGTTCAAGTTCTAAAACTGCTACTGAAATAGTAAGTGAGAAAACTCATACTGATACATTTATTAAAGACCAAATCAATTTAATTAAGAATGACTTAAACCAACTTATTGGAATAGTCGCAAGATATTTAAATTGTATTGGCGAGTGTAATTTAGTATTTAGATATGAAAATCAAAACTCACACATTGATACAATGAAAATATATAGTGATGCATTTAATACAGGTATTTGTAGCCCTGAAAGATATGTTAATGATGTCTATGGTTATTTAAGTGAAAATGAAAAGCGTAGAGAAATTGACTTTATTTCAAAGGAACTAGAGCGTAGAAACTCGCTTAAAGATAGTGAATTACAAGCAAAACAAATACTAGCCGAGACAACACCTACAAACGAGTTTAAGCCTTTAAGAGAACAAGACAAACCAAGCGTTGGCGGAATGAAACAAAAAATAAGCGATAGTGAAGAATTAGAATAATTTGCAAAAATTATAAAAATGTTATATTATTGAAAATGGAGAAAGAATAAAAATGAATAAACTTGTTAAGACAATGAAATTATTTGGTGATTTAAGCCCTGAAGAAAAGCAAGAATTCTTAAATGAATTAAAGGAAACAAACACCGAAACAAGTGGCGATAAACCACAAGACACCCTAAAGGAAAAAGAGACTGATAAAGGTGGCTCTGAAACTGAAACTTCTTTTAAGGAAGAAACACCTACTGAAGATGTAGCAAAAACTACAACTGAAAGTGAAGTTAAAGAACAAGAGCAAACTCAACCTAAAGAAGCTCAAGTTGAAACTGAAAAAGCCGACAATGTTGACAAGCAAGAAAATGATAATGCAGACAATATGGTTGTTGGTGAAGATGTAGGAGACACTTATGTTGCCGAAGGTAGAGATATTAACGACTTCGTTACTAAAGATGACTTACAAAAGTTATTGGATCAAATGCAAGCCAAGATAGATGAAAAAGATAATATCATTAAAGGCTTACAAGAGAAAGTCGAACAAGCAACAAGTCAAAAGGAAGAGTTAGAGAATAAATACGAAAAGCAAAGTTTTGGTGATTTCTACCAAAGATTTAACTCAAGTGAAGAAAAGCCAAGAGAAAAGAGTGTTTCATTCAAAGACTATTTCAACCAATATCTAAAGAAATAATAACAAGGAGATTAAAAGATTATGGCATTAAAGATTTTAGACAATGCAGTTGTAGAGCAAGGAACTAGTATTGCGTTCTACGAAAACCTATTCCCACAATTAAAGCACATTGAAGGAAAAGGTGTTAACCAAAGATTTTTAGCAGAAGGAGACCCAACAAGAGCAAACTCTATTGATATTCCACGAGTTCTACCAATTAAGCCACATTATAGAACTTTAGGAGCAAGCAATAATGGTTCTTGGAAAAATGAAGAAAACCGCAAGGGTGGAAAGGTTATTGAAAGCACATTCTATACTGTTGCGCTTAACCACGTATTTGATGAAGCTCAATCATTACCTTACACTTTAATTTCAAGCAATGCAGTTGATTTCTCAAACGCAGTTAACTCAATTTTAACTGATAGTTTTGCACAAACTTTAAACGCATTTACTTGGGCTAGCCAATTATACAAGTTCTTCCAAGACAATGCTAAAGTAGATGATGCAGTATTCTATTATAGTGGTTCAAATGCAAGTTCAGTATTCACTGATGCAAACGCTAGTTTAAGCGAAGGAGACCTATCTATTGGTGCAGCAGCTATTCCTGCCGACAAGAGACAAGCATTTATCTCTAACTCATACAATAGTGCATTAAAGAGCCAATATTCAACAAACGCTGCAGATTTAGCAGTTATGATTAACTCAACAGGTTTCATTAACCCATTCTCACAAAATGAAGATAAGAGAGTTGATACAAGAACTGGTCTTGCAGGTATTTATGATGGCGTTGTTATGACTACTATCACAAAGAATGAAATGGGCTATGTAGAAGAAATCCTAGGTGCAGGAGATACTGAAAAAGCATTATTAGATGCAATTTGCGGTATTATCGTTTATGGTGATGCAACAATTCGTGGTGTTGTAGGACCAAGCATTCAAGTTAAGGATGACCCAACTCAATATGCTACAAAGATTTTCACACCTTATGCAAAGTTTGGCGTTGGCGTATTAAGTGGTAAGACAATTAAGTTAATCACTTCAACAAAGTATACTGATGCAAACTTAACAACTTTAAAAGGCTTAAAGATTGCAGATGGCTTATCAAGTGTTGGCGATGGTTCAACTTACTCAAGTCAATCAGTTCAATAATTGGTAAAATAAAACTATGGAGCAATTTGAAAAATAATTGCTCTTTTTTATTTACATTTTATGTAAACTATAGTATAATAAGAGAGTAGGGTAAAACCTATATTGATAATCATAAATTGATTGTCTAATTCCTGTTCTAGTTGGTTCTTGGTAGAAATATCAAGACCATTCTATAAGCACAAGAAAAGTCTTAATACTTCATTTCCACAATATCAAACAAATTGACTTAATCTTATGCTTATAGTATGGGTGAAACCATACAGAAACATACATACAGAAAACATAACATAACTCTTTAAGCATAGTTCCAAGTAGAAATATTTGGGCTATACAAGAAGTATACAAATTGAAAACTAAATATTGTTTGCGTAGAAAATATTGTTAATCGAACTTAATATGCTCATATATTAAGAGAAAACCCTGTTAGTAAAGACACACCGAATTGTTGGTGATAGATACGTTAGGCACAATTAGGGCTAATCATTCCGTGCCAAGATGGTTGAAAGCAATATTGCAAATAATTGGTTCTCTTTATTGTTAGATTTATTCGTTGTATACTTCTTGTATAGTTGAAAGACTATACTCAATGTGGAAAGACACATTAAAGCACAAACATCTCAAAAATCTAATTTAAAGTCAAAATTAAATTATTCAAAGCGATAAAGGATAGGTAGAAATACCTATCTTTTATTTTTATCTAAAAATGATATATAATAAATATAGATAATGAAAGGTGGTAGCACTATGGCAAAATTAGTTGAAGTAAGATATGGTTTATCTAATTTAAGTAAAGATAAATATACTTATATGGTTAATGACAATGTAAAGCGTGGTAGTGTTTTAATGCCAGTTGTAAAACACGCAGTAAGTGGTAAAGAATATACAACAATGGCAGTAGTTCAACACGCGTATAATGGCAATAACCCTAAAGCACAAGCGTTATACAAAAATCTTGAAGGTAAAAAGAAAAGTTATAACAATGGCGAAACTGATGTCCCTGTTAATATTAAAGTTGCCGAAAAGATTAGTAGGCAAGCAACAAGTAGTTTAGTAGGTAGAAATGAAAAGAACCAATTTGCGTTTGAAGATCTACACGGCTTTAGCACAAAGAAAAGTATATTTGCAGGAGATAAAGTAGAAGATGCAAGTATTGGTGTAGGCAACGAAAAATACGAAGCACATAAAGGCAACGATGTAATACAAGATGAAAGGAAAAAGAATGTAGACAATTTACAAACCACAAACTCAAGTGGAATGAAATATGATGAGTTTTACAAAACATATATGCAAGGAGAATAGATTATGCCAAAGATATTTAAAGCACAAGAGTATACAGATACACAAGTATTAGAATTAGAAGTTGAAGATATGGTATTTCCATATAGTGATAGTCAAATGATTTATGATGGTTTATCACATACTTATATACCAACTGAAAAAGCGTTTAATGTTAGAAAGATAGATATAAGAGCCGAACTTAAAGAAAGAAACATACAAGATGTAGAAGGCTTTATGAAACACGTAAGCGAAAAGTTTTATTTATACGCCTTAAAGCGTGGGTTCTTGGATGGTGAGTTAAAGAGAAAATATATTATTGCAAAAAAAGGAATTCTAAAAAACTATGGTAATATGTTTGAGTATAGAACTGCAGTTGTAGATGCAATGGTATATTTAGGCGAATATCTAGCAATAAATGGTGATATATCTCAAGTCAGTGGTGTAGATATGGGTGAAAGTATGGCACTTGATATAGACACATTAAGAAATCAAGAAAGAGACTACCCAAATGGTTTTAGAGAGAAAATGGCAAGTCTAGGGCTTAATTATGTTGGTGAATACAAGTTTGATATAAATGGTGTTGGTAAGGAGTGGTAGAATGTTTTTAAAGCCTATTAAAACATACGGTAAAGAGTTCCAAGCCAAGATTTACAAGCACTATGTAGAAATTGTTAAGCAAAACAAATTAGGAATTAACAAGAACGATTATACACACTATGCGGTATACAAAGATAAAGAAAGCACTACAAGATTATATGGTTTTGATTTAAGCATATTACAAAGTGGAACTGGCAAAGGACAACTTACTAAAGCACAAATTACAGATGCAAGTTTAGAAACAAACTACAAAGAATACAAAATCTATGTAGGTGATGTTATTTATTTTCCTTATAATGACAAGTTTGGTGAAATAAGAAACTCAAGACCCATTTTTTATACATTAGAAGAGTTTACTAAAATTAGTGCTTTAAATGAATTAACCGAGCATAAAGAAATCTCAAAAGATATCGAATTAAATAAATACTTTTACCATTCAACATTTAACTATATGCCTATTGATGATGTTAATGACAATACAACTCAATATGTAAAAGGTGCTATTATGAGAGAAGAAACACGATCAATTAAATGGGAAATAGACAATGTCCCATTAGAGCCTAATGATATAGTTGTAATTGACAAAAAAGCCTATTTAGTTGAAGATGTCCTTGTTAATCAAAGAGTTGGTATGAATGTTAGAAAATCATATACTGCAACATTACTTAAAGTAGGTGTATAATGTGGCACTATGGAGCAAAAAGTTTACTTTATTGGACTTATATAGATGCGGTTTATTAAATGATGTTTTACCACAAATAAGCTCAAGATATAAAGGTAAAGTTAAAGAAAATAAGGTCTTTACAAAAGATGATGTAGAAGAGCCTACAGGAACAAGCAAAACAATAAAAAATAATGTCCCTATAGAAAGCATAGAAAAGCAAATAGCCCATAATGTAGAAATGCACTTAAGATTTCGTATGACACCTGATGAGCAAATAAAAAAGGCTACGGCAACAAAAGGGAAAATAGATTTCTATTTGAAAGCAAAAGACTATAATACCGCAGTCGATATGTATAATAATATCGTGACTCAAATAAAGGCAATGAAATCAACGCTTGCTTATGTGAATTCATTCCAAAATGAGATAGAGAAAGCATTAAAATATTCTATGAGTAAAGAATTAAAAGGGAAAGAGATACCTAAAATTGCTTTAAAAATAAATGATTTATCTCAACTAAGGGGTATGACACAAATACAAAAGAAACACATTGTAGAAAATATTATTGAAAGTATTTTATTTGATGATGATTTTAGTGCAGTTAGAACCTATGCTAAAACTGATATTGGAACTTGGAAAAAAGATAGTGAAGGGCATAAATATAACACTCAAATGGCAAGATACGAAGATACTTTAGACAACGAACATAAATATAAATATTGGAAAACTTTAAAGAAAGATTATGATTTAAGAGTTGAAAGATATGTTTATGATAATGGCAAAATGAAAATGATAAAGGAGTAAATATGGAAAAATTACTTATAACAAACGAATATGTAGCAACGATTATAGAAGAAATGTTTAAATCAAATACTAAAAGTGTTGCAATACAAAAAGATAATATGGTAAAGCAAGTAGACTTATACACTGATTTAAACCCATATTTCTTTTGCTTTCAAAAAGATACAACACCACAAGGCTTTTATGGTTTAAACGAAGAAACTCAAATTGACTATGTAGAGCAAATAACAAACCAAATGCAACAGGTTATGTGTTTGGTAGAAACTAGTAATATAGACTTGTTGGCTAGTAGTGATATAGATGGTGGTAATTTTAATGCTACATTAACTTTCTTTATTCCTACTGATAAAATACCAAACCTAGATTATTATGTTAACTACTTAAGAAATGTCTATCAAGGCAAGTATGAAACAATAATTGATAACGATAAAGAAACATTGCTTATTGCTAAAATTGGTAGCCTTAATGTAAATGATGAGCCATTTAATAGCCCTATTGGTCGGACTAATATTTGCACTCTTGATATATCATTTGGCTTTCTTGATTATACTACAAACTATACAGAAGAAAGCGAAAAAATACAAGTAAGTGAAGATGGAACAAATTATTCAATTATGCCTATTACAAGTGCTACTATGAGTGTGAGTTATAATACACAAGGCAATACAATTATTAGCGACCCTAAAGGTATAGGCGAGATTTCTACAAGTGCAAGTTTTACAATGTCAATTTCTTATTACGAATTAACAAAGTTCCCTATGTTTAAGTCTATCTCAAATAAAGCACTTGGTGTATGTAGTTTAAATCAAAAATCAAATTACGATTTAAACAATTATATCTATATTAAGTTTAGAGATTTCGAATATAAAATGATAGTAAAAACATATACTGCAAGTGTAGTAAATACCGACTTTACAAATGTTAGCATATCTCTTTCATTAGCCGTTTAGGTGGTGATAATATGGCAATACAAAATACACATAACAAAATAGATATTTATGTCCACGCAGATATTATTCAAAAAAGAGCAAACACAACAAATGAGAAAAGCCCTAACCCAAATAACCCAAGCAACGATAATGGTGGTGAAAATGGTGGTAGTGGCTACTTTCAAATGGGCTCATTTAAGATAAGTAAAAAGCGTATGGGACATATGGGCGTTAATGTTATTAGGAGCGTTAAAAACATAACTACACAAGTGGCTAACGCAAGTATAGGTCAATTAGCATATGTTACAGGTGATACAAACTATCAAGCAAGTGTGCAAAGAAATGCCGAAGTTATAAGTGATACAGCAAATAGCATTACAAATATTGGTTTGGCGACTGCAAGTGGTGCTATGATAGGTGGACCATTAGGAGCTGCATTTGCTTTAGCGAGTTCTGCTATTTCTCAAAGTATAAGTTTGGCTTATAAATATGAGAATAGAAATATACAAAATGCAATATCTACTTGGAAAGAAAATCAAAGCGTTAACTACAATAAAGCAAGAGCCGGTGTTGACTTAACTGATGGAAGAACACGCTTGAGATAGGAGAATGTATGAGTGAAAATCTAATTAAATTAAGATTATTTAAATATGATGCAACTAAAGAAAATGGTTTAGGTGAAGAAATAGAAAATGTAATGATAGGTGGTAAGATTATAAGTTGCTTAGATGACACACTAGACACTGCCGAAATTACAATAAATAATTCTACAAGAGAAAAGCCTTATAAACCATTAACAAAGTTTAAACTTGTTTTATCACAAGACAATAACACAACTAAATATTATGATTATGAATTGAGATATGATTTAGTAGAAAAAATGTCTATGGCAAAAGATTTGTATATGCACCGACTATATTTAGGGAACCCTGCTATCTCTTGTCAAAAGAGAACTTGTGATAATTTTGCTATATCTTATAGATTACAAGATGTAACACTTGAAAGTGATAGTTTTGATAATTCTTATATAGAGAGTTCAAATATTATAGGATCAAATGAAACTTCAAGCGAGTATAATGGTATTTACCCTATTGAAAAAGGTTCAAGATACGGCGAAAAATATTCTCGAACAATGATTGGTCAAAGTGCATATCGTTATGATTATGAAGAGAATAGTGGAAGATATATAACTTGGAAACATTTTGATGCAGATATAAGGACTACAAATAATAATACAATGGAGTTTCTTAATAAACTTAATAAAATGCACTATTGGGTTATTCTAGATAGTTCAACTGATGGCTTAACCACTGAAATGATGGAAAAAATGAACGATTGGTGGAAAAAGCAAAACACTACCATTAAAATACAAGTGGCAAATATGCAAAGTAGTAAAACATACCCAGAATGTTTTGAAGAATGCGAAATAATAGGTTTTAACGCTACTTTTAATAAGCCTACATTTGTTTATACGATACCGCAATTAAGAATGTCAGTAAGTCAAACGAATGGGACTGATATTGATAATGGAAACAAATATATAATTCAAGATAGTGACTATGTTTATTTACCCACTAAAACGGATGTGAAAATAGTCGATAACTCAAGTGGGGTTAGTGAAAGTACTACATATTATACATATTGGAAAAAAAGTTGGATAAAACACTATGATACAAGTTCGAGAAGTAAAATGGTAGGCAGAAGTATGACCCAAGGCTTATTCTCAAAAACTTATAATGCGTTTATTCTAGATGATAGTGACACCGAAAATATAACTCTTTACGAGAGAGAAATCGAGACAGGTTCGACAACAACCATAAATGCAAAAGTATATACAAAAAACGAGTATGACATAGAAAGTTATATGCAAGTCCCAACAATTTATGTTGAAAGTGGCAAGACATATACTTTTGAAACAACTGGCTATTTTGGTGGCTCGGCTATGCCTAAATATATAAAATATTATAATGGGCAAACTGAAATTGTAGAAAGCAAATTGTCAGATAGTGAAAACAAAATACAACTAAAAAGATACCAAAAATATATGTATAGCACAAGAGAAGAAAGTTTTTCAAGCCAACCTTATATAGAAGGAAATGAGCAATTTTTTGCCTATGGCAATGATTTCAAATATAAAGTCTCATTTACTTTAATAAAGCCAAACCAAATGATTAGCGATGTAATTTTAAAGCAAGGCTCTACAAGACCAAATTGCTATGACTTATTTAAAAAGGCTCAAATATGTGCCGAGACTAAAAATGTAAGTGGCAATTATAGTTGGGATGATATTGATAATAAAATGTTGCCTTATGTAGTAAGTAGTGAGACAAAAGATAAACTTACGAATAAAGAACTTATTGAAGATACATACCAAAACAAAAACTTATGGGAAATATTTATGCAAATCGGTAAGTATATTCACGGAAAACCATATATTACTTTCTACAATAATAAATATATGCTTAATTATAAAGATTATGGTATAAGTGAATATTCATTAGATAAAGCAACAAAGAATAGCATTTATAATAGTAATGATATTGAAAATTATATCTCAAGCCTAGATAGTTATATTCAAAATTATTTTCAATATGGTAATAAAGTTGTTGAGTGCATAAGACCTACTGACAATGATGGGACTTGTGTTTGCTCTAGTGATAATGCAGTATTAAAAACAAAATATCCTATTCTTGAAATTGTTTCATTAAAGTTTAGAGATTTTGATAAAACTAATAAGACAACATTTGACTTAACTGACTATGTATTCGAGCATAATATTTATAAGATTTTGCCTTTACATAAAGAAATAAGTGGGACAACAAGTGGTTATTCACATTACAAAGGTAATTCAGTATATTACCACATGAATTCCACTGAAATACAAGGCTTTCAATATAAAGAGATTTCAAAAAATGCAAGTGAAGCAAATGCTTATGCAATAAAACAAGCGATATACGAAGTATTAACTAGTGCAGGAGATACAAGATATAATGATGCTAGTGGTGTTAAAATAAATGATTTCTATTTTATCATTCAATATAGAACAAAAGATGATGTAAGGTTTAAGTCTTATAAACCTGATTTAAGAAAGTTTATAAGAAATGCAGATGTAGATTTATGCCCTATTCAAAGTCAATTTAATAACCAATTAGATAAGACAGTTGATAGTGAAAAGTATGGTAATAATACTTACGGAACACTATTAAGGAGCGGTAATGAAAGCAAAGACTATCAAGACTATGTTGTAAATATAGATAATTTAAAAGATAGCGGTGAGTTATACGATTTAGGAAATCAATATTATGTAAGCAAAAATACAATGCTTATTTACCCTACTTATGTAGCGTGTGAGACTGAATATTCAAAAGATTTCAATAAATTAAGTGAAATCATTGGTATTGATAGTCAACCTAGATTTTATGAAATAGCTGAAGATAATTATATTAAGAGAAATATCTCAATAGATAGATTTTATTCACTATTTGATAATGCCGATATAAATAAAGAATATAAGTCAACTAAAGATAGCCAATTATTATCTATGTGTTATCAAGCCGATACAGGTAGACCAAATTATGCAATGGTTTATTTTAAATCTATGAGTGGTCATAATGTAGAAACACTAAATTATAATAAAAATGTTATTGTCCCTTGTATACCTTATATGAGTGGTAATACTATAACATTTGAGTTTGATATGGCAGACAATTTTGGTGCAGGAGATTGGCAAAAAGATGCAACTGAAGAATATAAAGATGTTTATTATTCAAGTTCTTGGTTCGCACAAATGTTAAGTATATTCACAAATATATCGATAACAAAAAACACTAATACATACACTACAAGACAAAGTTATCAATATTGCGATACGTTTGGTAAAGCCGATTTAATGGACTTTAGAATATTGCACGAGAGTGAAACTGATGCAAAAACTGATGGAACAAAGCGATTTGTTGAAATGAATATACCTGAGCTTGATGTTGATAACGCTTATTATCAACAAATTATGTTAGGCAAATCAATGGGAAGTGAAACTGAAAGCAGTAACTTAACAAGTAAAGACTATGGCTATTTAATTGATAAAGATGCAAGAGAGTGTATTGGTGTAAACTTTAGTTGCCATTTATTAACTAGTAGTGATAAGTTTATTGTAAGTAATCAATATTGGAATGAAAAGACTAAATCTGATGGCTCTTATTTAGATTATAAAACTGATTATTATATGGTTTATCTATCTAAACCGGTTGATAAGTTCACTAGAGATGAAATAACTCAAAATGAGATATTAAGAAAAACTCAAGTCAATTTATTTGATTTTATCTTAAATGGTTATAACATTTATAGAGTTGATGGAACCGAAACAGGAGATACAATAGAAGAAGAAGATTTTGACACTTATAATAATGTTAAAGCAGTAGCAATAGCGTTTAGCATAAGAGAAAATAATTCTCAAATGAATTTCTTATGGGCTTTAAATATGGGTGATTTGCGACTTGATGATTATAATAGAATTGCTATAAAGAGAGTTAATCAAGAAGATTTTAATACTGAATATGAAGACTAGATTTTTTCTAGTCTTTTTTTATATATTTTCTTTTTAATAAAAAAAAGTATATAATTAAGGTATGGTAAAGAGATTACCTAGAAAGGAAAGGCGAAGCCTTATGAAAACTATTAAAATAAAGTTTGGTGATGGCACTGACTTAACTATTCAAGGCATTGAAAACTTAAATCAATATACATTCCAAGATGGTATTATTGATATTTATGTTAAATCGAGCCTTGTTACTAGTAATTCAGTTGTCGGTATCACATTCAACTCTATCTTAAGTGATGGTTCAAAAGAGTTCGAAACTAAAAGTGCAACTTATGTAAAAGACAAAGCACAATGGTATAACGAAAGTGGCGACTATACATTATATGAAATGAAATTGCCAAAGCGTATGACACTTTATAGTGGAACTCAAAGTTTATGTGTTGTTGTTGAAACATTAAACGAAGATAAGAGTAAAATTATTTCTAGATCCACAAGTTCAAATTATGAGTATAGCGTAAACACTGCCGAGAAAAGTGATTATGAAGAAGTGGATGCAGACCAAACAACACAAATCTTAAGTGATATCAGTGCTTTAAAATCTCAAAAGCAAGATAAGACTGATAGTGAAATCAATGTTAAAGATGGGAGTGGTGGAACTTACCATACAGTTGTTGGCTCATTAAATACATTAAGTAATCGAGTTGATACAAATGTAAGTGATATAGCCACAAGAAAAAGTGAAATCAACGCTCTTGATACAAGAGTTAGCGATTTAGAAAGCAAAGCCGTTGAGACATTCCATTTTGTTGGAACTTACGAAAGTGAAAATGAACCTAACGAAAGTGAATTAACTGAATTCGTTAAATCAAAACACGAAACATTGCATAATGGTGATAGTGTTTTATGGGTTCAAACAAGTGCTATTTATCTATGCGTATATGCTAACGCCTGGACTTGGAGCGAAATTACAGGGCTAGGCAAAGCAAGTAATGATAGATATGGTCTTGTAAAAGGTAGTTCAACACTTAATGCTAGTGGTATAGCCGTTGAGTTAAATAATGGTGATTTCAAAGACATTAGAGTTAAAATTGGCAATGGCGATTATTCATTAGATAGTTGGTTAAATAAACTTACTACTGAAATTGAAGATATCGAAAAAGGCAATGTTGTAGTCAAAGAAAGTTCTAAAGCGACTTATGATAGCGCAAGCAATAATATTGTTGAAACTTATATGACTAAAAACGATGGTGCGACAAAGACTGATATGTATGATTATGCACTACCTAGAAGTTTTAATGATGTTTATTTCATAAACTACAATGATATGGTTATTCAAAACGCTAGTGTTTCTAGTGAAAGATATTGTCCTGTGCCTACCGGTCAAAAGGTAGTTGCTAAACTTGTTTATACTAATAGCCTTTATCAATTTGAATTAAGCCGTAGAAATAACATAAGTTTAAGATTATATTATGCTTGTTCTAATGATAAAGGTAATTCATATAAAGCGGTATTTACTATCAATGTATTTGCTAGAGAAGAAACTACTCAATTATGCACTATCACTAAAGAAGTAACTATTAGTGATACATCTATTCACGCATTAGATATTGATAGTAATTTAAATATATTAGGCGATGATATAGTTAACATTACTGATAAGAGCAATATCTCAGTGCAAGTTCTAGTCTCAAATGATTTGGTAGAAACTCTTGAATTAACATTATATAGTAATACAACATACCCAAGCACTTTCCAATTTAATACTGATTTTAAGAGCATATCGTTCAATAATGGTAGAGTTGGTGAAATTGATACTATTTATGTAAAAGATGGTGTAGGTTATATTTCAACTGAATATAATACTATCGCTCAAGTTGTAGAAGATACAATGTATAATCTAAACTTAACTTTAACTGATAATAGCGTTGATTACCCATATACAATTAAAGTTTTGTATAATGGTGCAGAAAAAGGGCTATGGTTAGTTAGTTCAAGTTCTTACGGATCTAGCGTAAGATTATTTAATAAAGAACTATTCGACTTAAGCGCTAAAACAAATAATTGTTTAAATGTAATGGTTAAGTTTGTAAATAGTCAATTCTATTTAGTAGATAGTGGTATTGCAAACAAGAGATATGCGCTTGAATTAAACGATAATCAAGAAACTAGTATTAAAGACTTGCAAAGTAGAGTAAGTGAACTAGAGTTAAAGCCTAATATGATAGTTGAAAATGAAGTAATGTCTATTACATATACTGAAACACAAGTTGTTGATGAAGTATTAGACATTTAGAAAGGAGATAATTATGGCAACAATTAAAAAAATAAGAGTAAAAGATACAGAATATGATATTAAAGCGAAATATGATATTAACGGAAATGAAATTGTAAATCAATATGTAGATAAAGAAACGCACTCAAGCGATTTAAATAAAAAGCAAGATAAATTAACTGCAGGTGTTGGTATTGATATTGAAAATAACGTTATATCAGTTATGGGGCACCATTATTCCAAGTTCGTATTTGAAGGAACAAGTGCATTATTAACAAGTGTAAGCGGAGAATGTGCTTTAGCATTTAATAGTGAAACTCAAGAAGTAAATATGGAAGAAATGATTAACATTTACCCATTTAATCAAATCAAGCGTGAAGAGATACAACTTTATAAAGATAGTGCATTAACAACTGAATTAAGTGGTAAAGATATGTTTACAACTTTCCCTAATTTATATTGGTGTGCTACTATCGGCAGTGATAGTCAAACATTAACATTTGAGTTTGCTAATTATAAAGTAAATGATAAGTTCCATAGAGTTTATGAAGATAACTCAATTAACAAATGCGGTATTGCTTGCTATATGGCTACTGAAGATACAAGTGATAGTTCTAATAAGAGATTAAGAAGTAATACTACTACTAATAATGGTATATTTAAAGTAAATATGAACCAAGCAACTTGTGAAAATGAATTGCCTTACTTATCTAATGGTGATAAAGCCGATATGTTGGACAGTAGAGTATGGTTTACTTATAGTGCTTTAGCACAATGCTTTATTGGCGCAAGAAATGGTCAAAAGAAATACTATGGCTTATGTGGTTGGGGAACATCTAATTGGAATTATGAAAGCGATTTAAATGGCAAAGTTAAAGAAGCAAACTTATATGGCACTTGGATTGCCGGTGCTTGTGATACTTTAGTACAAACATCTACTATGACAGGTGAAATTACTACTTGGACTGAAAATGATGTTACTACTGAAATTGCAAGTGGTAAGCGACCATTTATTGTATTAGGCGTAGAAAACCCTTATGGCTTATTATGGCAAAATCTAGGTGGTATTTATCATACTGACCAAAACTTATATCAATACCAAGCAACTAAACATAAATCTAATAGTTCATTTAATACTAGTGATTGTGAACTAATTGGGACTGACTTATGCGGTAGCGAAGGTTGGCAACTTAAGCTTAACCAAAATAATGGTGTAATCTACCCTATTTCAGTAGGTGGAAATGATAGTTCTACTTGTGGAGACTATTATTGGTATGCAAGTGGTAATAGAATATACTTC
>CAYNMA010000049.1:0-17028 GCA_964398075.1 uncultured Bacteroides sp.
GTAAATTGTCAAATTGTAAATTGTCAAATTGTAAATTGTCAAATTGTAAATTGTCAAATTGTAAATTGTCCAATTGTCAAATCAAAACATGTCTCAAACACTAAGGCAACTATTCCAAATATACACCGGTCACAATGCCGATGAACAAACAGAGTTATCCGCCTCTGGCAGCAACCGTCGTTATTTCCGTCTAACAGGCGAAGGGCAATCTGTCATAGGAGTTCAAGGTACTTCGGCTGACGAGAACGCCGCCTTCCTCTATATGGCAGACCACTTCAAGCAACAAGGACTAAATGTCCCCGAAGTCCTTGCCTGCTCCGACAACAAGATGAACTACCTCCAAGAGGACTTAGGCGACACTCTTCTATTCGACTTCATTGCAGAAGGACGAAAGACCGGTGTCTTCTGCGAACGAGAGAAGCAGATGCTGCGTAAGACAATGAAAGCCCTTGCACGGTTCCAAGTCATAGGAGCACAAAACTTCAACTTCAACATCTGCTACCCACAGCCAGAGTTCAACCTACGGAGCATCCAGTGGGACCTAAACTACTTCAAGTACTGCTTCCTCAAAGCAACAGGACTCGACTTTCAGGAGGACAAACTTGAGAACGACTTCGAACGACTGGCATATATCCTTCTCCAAAAGCCAAGCAACACCTTCATGTACCGTGACTTTCAGAGTCGCAATGTCATGATACACAACGACGAACCCTATTTCATCGACTTCCAAGGCGGACGCAAAGGACCTATCTACTACGATGTAGCCTCCTTCTTATGGCAAGCAAAGGCACACTTTAACCCCGACCTACGACAAGAACTGCTCGATGCCTACCTCGACGAGATGGAGCAATACATGCCGCTTGATAGAACAGAGTTCTACGAAGCCCTCAAGCACTTTGTTCTTTTCCGTACACTACAGGTACTCGGAGCTTACGGCTTCCGTGGGTATTTCGAAAAGAAACCCCACTTTCTTCAAAGCATACCCTTCGCCATGGAAAACCTGCGCCAACTGCTACAGAACGGGAGTGAAGACTATCCCTATCTCATAGAGGTACTGCGTAATATGACCGAACTCAAGCAGTTCAAAGAGGTCAATGTACGCAAGCCGTTAGTCGTCAAAGTATACAGTTTCTCCTACAAGAAAGGCATACCTAACGACGATAGCGGCAACGGTGGAGGATTCGTCTTCGACTGCCGAGCCGTGAACAACCCTGGCAAATACGAACGCTATACCTTCTTTACTGGACTCGATGAGCCAGTCATACAGTTCCTCGAGGAAGACGGCGAGATAATACCTTTCTTGCAGAACGCAGAGAATTTAGTAGACGCCAGCGTAAAGCGATATATCGACCGTGGATTCCGCAACCTAATGATATGCTTCGGTTGCACTGGCGGACAGCACCGTTCTGTCTATGCTGCCCAAAAGATGGCTGAGCATATCAATGAGAAGTTCGGTGTGGAGGTACATCTCATACATCGTGAACAGAACATCGAAGACCATCTCTTAGCCAAAGAGGTGAAGGAGAGTAAATAAGCATTCATTATGACTACCCGAGCAATGATATTCGCAGCAGGCTTAGGCACACGCCTGCGTCCCTTTACTGAGTCACACCCCAAGGCTCTGTTTGAACTCAATGGTAAGACCCTTCTGCAATACCAAATAGAGCAACTCAAGAAGGCAGGCATAACCGATATCATCGTCAATGTGCATCATTTTGCACAGCAGATAGTCGATTACCTACAAGCAAACGACAACTTCGGTATACACATTGCTATCTCCGACGAAACAGGAAACCTCCTCGAGACAGGCGGTGGGTTACGCCATGCGCAAGCGTTCTTTGCCCACGAGCCATTCCTCGCCTGCAATGTAGATATACTGTCGAATATTGATATCAACGCCCTACTGCAAGCACACCGTTCGACCGACCTTGCCACAGTAGTTGTATCCGAAAGAGACACCAAACGCTATCTATTATTTGACGAAGAGAACCGCATGCACGGCTGGACCAATATAAGTACCGGCGAAGTACGACCAAACTGTTTAGATCTATCGCAGACCTCCCTTCACCGACTTGCCTTCTCAGGCATGCAAGTACTTAGTGGAGATATCTTCCAATGTATGGAAGGCTTTCCAGAACGCTTCTCGCTCATTGATCTATATGTCGCCAACTGCACGAACCATACTATCCGTGCCTATATCCCAACCAACTACCGCATGATGGATATCGGCAAGACAGAACTCCTGCAAGAAGCAACACTCTTTGCCCAATCACTATAGAAAGCAATTGTCCAATTGTCAATTGTCAAATTGTAAATTGTCAAATTGTAAATTGTCAAATTGTCCAATCAAGAATACAGTCCGCCATTGATAGAGATACACTCACCTGTGATATACCCAGCCTCTTTCGATGCCAAGAATCCCACTAAGGCAGCAATCTCTTCTGGTTCACCAAAGCGGTTCATAGGAATAGTCTTCTTCAGTTCAGCCTCATCCAATCCTTCTACCATATCGGTCTTCACGAAACCAGGGGCAACTGCATTCACGGTGACATTCTTACGTCCAATCTCTTGTGCCAATGCCTTAGTGGCAGCAATAAGACCACCCTTCGCTGCCGAATAGTTGCACTGTCCTGGCAGACCCTTCAGTCCAGAGAGTGATGCCATATTGATAATCCTACCATACTTATGGCGCAACATAGGAGTAAGCAACGGACGAGTCACATTATAGAACGAGAACAAGTTCGTGCTAAGCACCTTGGTGAAGTCGGCTGGCTCCATCCATACCAATAAGTTATCCTTACGGATACCGGCATTGTTCACCAACACTTCTATATAATCATCTGGATGAGCCTTCATCCAACCCTCTAATGCCTCTTGCGCTTTCTCAGTGTTACTAACGTCAAACTTAAGTAGTTCACCGTCGCTACCTGCTTCACGAATGAGTTCAAGTGTCTTCTCTGCCTCTACATCGTTCGACATATAGTTGATGATCACTTTATAACCCATCTGTGCTAACTTCACCGAGACAGCACGACCTATTCCACGGCTTCCGCCTGTTACTAATGCATACATATTATTATCGTTTATTATAGTTATCTCCAATGTCTCACATCCATATCCTCCACCAGGGTATCCATGCCTACCATCTCAGCGCAAGTAAACACCGAGGTCATCGATACACCCAATACCCCATGCAGATTAAGGTTCTGCCCTGTGAGGAACAAGTTCCGCAAAGGTGTACGAGGAGTCAGTATGGTTGTCAATGTATTATTATAGTCTTTCCGCACACCATAAGCCGATCCCTCATAAGTAAGCGTATAGCAGTTATACGAGAGTGGCGACGAGGAATAGATATGGTCTACTGACTCACGGATAGACGGCACAAAAGGCTCTACCATTCGCAGGCACTCCTCCGTTTTCTCTGCCTTAAAGACTACATAATCCTCACCTCTATGTCCACGAGGTTTATCTGCCCACTGCGCTACCTGCCCCCATTGCATCGGTGTAAGCAAGTCGATACAAGGAGCATACTGCGATTGCTCTGTTGGCAAGTAATAGTTCACCAACACACTCTCTACCTTCTCGGTCTGCGGATGCCACAAGTCGGCATCTGTTTTGTGCACAAAGAGGTTCTTGTTAGCATAAGGAATACTATTCGGTTTCAACCGGATATTGGCAGTGAACATACCAAAAGTGTTCTCCATCGAATGAATACGCCTACGGTATACCTTCCTTACTGCCGGACAATCGTCAATCAGATCCAAAGTCGAAGCCGGATGAGCATTCGAGATAACCCAGTCTGCCGCAATACGCTCTTCTCCATTAACCTCCACCTCGCTGACTGCACCATCTTTCTCATAGATATGCGTCACAGTAGCCGAGGTACGCACCGTTCCACCCATCGCTTCAATAGCCCTACGCAAAGAGTCGATTATCAACTGTCCACCGCCACGCATTCGCCATGCGCTCTCAATGAAAGAGTTGTTTATCTGCGCAAAGATATACAACGGTAACGATTCAGCACGCAACTCCATCTTAAGGGATGTGCCCGACAACACTTTACGAAGCAATGGATCACTGATAGTATCTTGCAGATAACCCCAAGCCGACTTAGCGAACAAGGATGAGGAATAGAAATCACTTGCATCACGAGGCAGAAAACTATCCGGCAGGTGTTGCCCTACCTGCTGCAAGAACTGAGCATACTGTGCCAACTCTTTCCGTTGATGAGGAAAACGCTGAGCCAAGGTATCGACGAAGTGCTCATGTCCTTGTGCAAAAGCAAAACGCTCATTTCCTATTATCACCTCATCGAAACAGTCTTCATCCATGCGATGCCAAGGCAAGTCAAGCAAACCGAAGTAGCGGAACAGACCATGCAACGACTGTCCCTCACCCAAACCTCCAACATAATGAAAACCTGTATCGAACAGTGCACTACCACGACGAAACGACTGCAGGCAACCACCTATATGCAAGTCGTGCTCCAACACAGTCACATCGAAGCCTTTCTTCGATAAGATATAAGCGCACTCCAGTCCGCCTAATCCTGCACCTATGATAACAACTTTATTGTTCACGCCACTAACCTATAGCCGCTTCACCCTTCAGCTCCAAGTAACTCTCATCTCCTTGCCCAAGCTGTGCCTTAAAGGATACACGCTCAGCATCACGCTTCACCACTTGTATACGCACATCCAACTCGGGATAAGCAATCGGTGTAACCAAGGTGGTCAATCGGCACTGCTGTATAGTATCGAGCAATAACCTCTGTCCTACCACTTCCTCTAAGCACTCCTTTATCATCTGGATATTACATACACCAGGCGAGATAGGTTCACCAGGAAAATGACCTTTATACACCGCACAATCGGCATTCATCGATACATGAAAGACATCTGCATCCTCTTGATGCTGACAACTCAATACCGTATAATAATTCTCAATTAACATACTGTCTTAATCCAGTCCATGTTCTCGTTTCCAATTCTCATAGAAAGGAGGACATGCAGGGAGCAATTCTCCCTCTTGTGTAGTAAATAGTTGCGTTGTGGTTGCCCTCAAGATAAGCGCATCGTCCGACTCACGATGTATCTCGTAGTCAAACACAATCTTGCCACCTCGAGTAGGACGATAAGTAGCCTTCACAAGCAGCACATCGCCCACCGTTGCTACGGTTCTATAATGCAGTTGCATGTCATATACCGGCGCATAGCAACCATTATCAAAGATGCACATATAACTCAAGCCATACTCTTGCCCGAATAACTCTCGCGCATCCTCAAGATACTGAACATAGTTTCCATGCCACACCGTATGAATAGCATCCACTTCCGAGAAGCGAACACGCACCCGCGATATGACACTCAGTTCACTCATCCTTAAGGAAAATCTTCATCTGACATTCCAATACCTGCTTTCCCATTACCTCCACCTCTGCACCAAGCAGAGTGATTCCTCCCACTCTCGCAAGTATCTTCAATGTGGTATGCAACTCCTTCCCCACTTGCGGCAGACTGCTGATACGACACCGTTTTATCTCACCTATATAACCAAGTCTTGGCGGTAAGTTCTGTTGGAAAGCCTCATAACCTGCAAAAGCAGCAGCCGACTGTGCCACATGCTCTATCAATCCAGGTTCTCTAAGATAACCATCCTGCACAAAGATATTACCCTCGCGGATAGTCAGTGCCGACGATGCACCCTCCTCATATAAATCACCAAACTTATCCACCATCACGATAGGCTCGCGCTGGGGAATAAGTTTTAGTATCTCGTCGCCTTGTAGAAGTATGTTTGTCATACCCTCCAAGCGCTTAGGCTATATGACTCTCCAAGTAGTCATACAATGCCTCGAAGGTCTGTATCTGAGCCAATTCACCATTAGCAATCTTAACGCCGAACTCGCTTTCGATCAACGCTACCATATCTACCAATGATAGGCTGTCTAACTCAAGCGTCTTCTTGATATTGGCATCAGGAGTCAATAACTCAACATCCTTCTCAAATTCTTCTGCCAATACTTCATTTACCTTGGCAATAAGTTCACTTCTTTCCATCTGATCAATCTTTTATAAGTTTAACAATTACATATTCTTTACAATCAAAGTCGCATTCGTACCTCCAAAGCCGAAACTGTTACTCAAGAAGATATCGAAATGCTTCGAGATGCGTTTATTAGGGATAAGCAACTTAGCACTATCCTCATCGGGGTTCTCAAAGTTGAGGTTAGCCGCAATGAAGTCGTTCTTCATCATCAGCATCGAGTAGATAATCTCACTCGCACCAGCCATCCACATCTCGTGACCTGTCTGCGACTTCGTACTCGTAACCTCTGTACGCTGGTCGCCAAACACATTATAGATAGCCTTTGCCTCGTTCGTATCGCCCACATGAGTTGAGGTTGCATGAGCATTGATATAACCTATCTCACGGATATCTATTCCCGCACGATCAATAGCCATACGCAATGAACGGCTCGGACCTTCCACATTAGGCGAAGAGATATGATCGCCATTAGCCGAGAAGCCGTAGCCAATAACCTCTGCAAGGATTGGCGCACCACGCTTCACGGCATGCTCATACTCTTCGATGATAACCGTAGCAGCACCGCCACCAGGAACCAATCCATCACGGTCACGGTCGAAAGGACGAGAAGCCTTCTCAGGTGCATCCTCACGGATAGAGAATGCCGAGATGCCATCGAACGAACCAATACTAAAAGGATTAACCTCTTGAGCACCACCGCAGACAATCATATCTTGCAGTCCGGTTTGGATAAGTAAGGCGCCTAGACCTATGGCATGAGCACCACTAGCACAAGCGCCTGATATAGTTAAATTGATACCTTTCAGTTTGAAAATACATCCAAGGTTCATCGTTACCGTCGAGTTCATCGATTGGAAGATAGCACCCGAACCACACAAGGTCGTATCTTTCTTCTCACGCATTGTATCTACAGCACGAACCGTTGGGTCAGCCGAACTATCATTACCATAAAGCAAACCCACTTCATGAGCATTCAGGTAGTCTTGGTCAATACCCGCATTACGCAGAGCTTCCACCGTAGCACAATAAGCATACTTAGCCTGCTCCGGCATATAAGCACGCTGAGAACGACTCAACTCCTTCTTCAAGTCAGGCAGATCAACCTTTGCCGTCAAAGCCGAACGGAAACCCATCTCTTTGCGGACTGGATCGAAGATGATACCCGACTTACCATTATACAAGGAATCACGTACTTCGTCCAACGACTTACCCAAGCACGACCATATTCCCATACCTGTTATTACTACTCTTTTCATATCTTTTTATCTCTTCATTATTAACTCATTAAGCCTATCAAACAGTCTCTTACGCTGTTCTCTAAGACTTGCTATCTTATCTTTATTCATTAAGCAACGCAGGTCCTTAACCGTACTTTTCATCCATTTCCAGTCGTACCACGCTATATCCACAAACAATGGGAACAACAAAATCCATACCAAAGTCTGCCACCATAAGCCCCACACCAATCCCATCACGAGCAGTGTAGCCAACATAAACAGCGGAAAACCAATCACTACTGCCAAGATAAAGCGCAAGGTATTTGTGAACATTTTATCCTTACGCAATAGCAAGAAAGGGAAGGTGTAAAAGATGATACTTGGATACAACGACACCAACCAAATGGGTAATATCATCACTTGCGCCAGTAAGCTAAGCAATGTCCTACCCCACCCTGCATCTCGCTTTACTGCCTCATCATCAATATGCAATGTCTTCTCCTGCTGCATCACACCTCGAGCCTCATCATAAACAGCCTGTACTGTCTCCGGTTCTTGCTCTTTAGCTGCCTCTAACGAAGCAAACAGTTTCTTATCAGACTCTTGTTTATCGGGCAGATACTGCGGATTGAGACCTTGCTGCACTGCAAACTGACTACCATACTCACTCTCACGCAACCAGTCGATAGCCTCGTAGTTATCCAAGTCGGTGATGTTCAGCATCAACTGCTGTATCTGTTCGCGCACCAACTTATTCACCTCACGCTGAACCGTACGAGGCTTCGTCTTATAGAGTTCATAGTACGGCTGCAAGTGAATAGGCTCACCGAAGCGTTCCAAGTAATCGGCTTTCACCCCGAAATAGTCGGAATAGTGATTACAACATGGCACAATCACGATGTCTTTCTCAAACCCTGCCGATGCGGCTGCCTCAAAAGCCAAACGCGTATAGCCAAAAGAGAACTCTCCTAAGTAACGTTTATCTTGATGTCCACCTTCAGGAAAGATAATCAGTCGGTTACCTTCAAGCAGGTGCTTACCCGTCACACGCAGCATCTCCTCGTTCTTCTGCAGCGACTCTGCCCCATCGAAGTTCAAACGGAACGCAGGCACCATACCTATCCAGCTGAAGAACTTATCTACAAATGCACTCTTGCCAAACACATCGCCTCGTGCCACCACATAAGGGTGCGACTCATTCTCCAGGCCCAACAGCAATGCCAATGGGTCGTTCGCACAGTTTTGATGGTTCGACGCAAACAGCACGGGCACACCCTGCTCGGGCACGTTCTGCCGATCAATATAGTATGTATGGCGGTAAAAGACATTATGGTGCATGAACCGCACATAATGTTTATACAAGCGGTAAAATAATCCGCCTTTGGGTACTTTAGTTTTTGTCTCCATTCTATTTACACCCGAAAACAAGCATCATACCAAACCCTAATATACGCCTCCAACGTGATATAAAAACGAAACAATAGCAACCTTTTTAATAATAAAACGCAACTATAAAATGCGATTACTTACGTTCGTCGGGTACAATCATCTGCAACGCCTGAGGCAAGAGCTCAATCTTATAAGGCCCACACGCATCGACAAGGATACCATCTGCCTCGAACATCGTATACTTGGGCGTATCGAGCACAATCTCTTTTGCTGTGAAACAATCGATAAAATCAAGGTTCTTGAGTCCACCATCGAACACATGCCCAAGTGCTTTCCACACCATCCGAGCGGTTGGACGACGAACAAACATAGCATGAAAGATACCATCGCAAGGGTCAGCGTCAGGGTTCTGCCTAATACCGCCACCCGAGAATGGACCGTTACCGATATTCATCGTAAACATCTGCGCACTGAGCAGGAAGCCTTTCTCGGTTGACAGTTCCACTTGCTGCGAGCGATGCGAGAACACTGCCGAAATCAATGCAAAGAAATACAACAAACGGTGACTTCCTACATAATACTTCATGATATGCGCACGCGCCACTGTACGAGCATCCACACCAAAACCTACCGAGTTAACGAAGTAGTGCTTATACTCATCGCCGTTACGATGATAGGTCAAACAACCTATATCGATCGGCTGAGCGTGACCATGATTAAAGAAGATATCTAATGCGTCCTTATACCCGTGTGTAATACCCCAATAACGTCCCCAATCGTTGCCCGTGCCTCGCGGCATGATACCAAAACGCACCTCCGACTTATCCTCTATATTCGACGACATCACGCCGTTAATAACCTCCGACAGCGTTCCATCACCTCCTAATACGAGTATCTCACGATACCCTTTCTCTACCACCTCACGAGCCAACTCAATAGCATGACCCGCATATTTAGTCACCTTGTATGTGAAAGGCTTATGCCTTGATTTTAGTAGTTTAAACAAGAATAAGCGCTGTTGTCGATAGGCTCGCTTACCCGATTTTGGATTGATTATTATTGCTAACATTACACACTATTATAAGGTTAAGTGCCTTGTATTATAAGGTTAAGTGCTCTGTCGTTCGACACAACACATATCCATCAAACATCCTGGTATGTTTCAAACAAAACACGGGCGCAAAGGTACATAAAACTTCTCATTTATGCAAAACCCTATTCAACACCCTCAAGACAAAGGCTCCATAAAGAACAACTATACCGTGCAATTGTCAAACTACTCAATCAACACATAATCGCGTTATTTGAGCACCCCTAACGCCTTGCCCACTTTGACGAAAGCAGCAACACCCTTATCCAGTTGTTCGCGCGTATGCGCAGCGGAGAGTTGTACACGGATACGTGCTTGTCCCTGCGGAACGACAGGATAGTAGAAGCCCGTTACATAGATACCCTCCTCTTGCAGTGCAGCAGCGAACTCCTGGCTGAGCCGTGCATCGTAGAGCATGACAGCGCAGATAGCCGATTGAGTAGGCTTGATGTCGAAGCCTGCCTCTTTCATCTTGCCGACGAAATAGTCGGTGTTGGCATGCAGACGATCCTGCAACTCATTGCTGCGAGTGAGTATCTCGAAGGTCTTGAGTCCTGCAGCAGCAATCATTGGCGGGATACTGTTGGAGAACAGATAGGGACGGCTACGTTGACGAAGCAGTTCGATAATCTCTTTCTTACCCGTAGTGAAGCCACCGACCGAGCCACCGAAAGCCTTACCGAGCGTGCCGGTGAGCACTTCTATCTTGCCACGGAGGTTGTACTGTTCGGTAACACCATGACCTGTCTTGCCAACGACACCGGCAGAGTGACTCTCGTCGACCATGACGAGTGCGTTGTATTTCTGTGCCAGTTCGTAGATCTTATCCAACGGACATACATTGCCGTCCATGGAGAAGACGCCATCGGTAGCGATGATGCGGAAACGCTGAGCCTGTGCCTTCTTGAGTTGCTCCTCGAGGTCAGCCATGTCGCCATTAGCATAACGGTAACGCACTGCCTTGCAGAGACGTACGCCATCGATGATAGAGGCGTGGTTGAGGGCATCGGAGATGATAGCATCCTGGTCAGTCAGCAGAGGTTCGAAGAGACCACCATTCGCATCAAAGCATGCAGCATAGAGGATCGTGTCCTCCGTACCGAAGAAGTCAGAGATGGCTTTCTCGAGCTGCTTATGCGTGTCTTGCGTACCACAGATAAAACGGACAGATGCCATACCATAGCCACGTTGGTCCATACGATCCTTAGCAGCTTGGATGAGCTCCTTGTTGTCTGCCAATCCGAGGTAGTTGTTGGCACAGAAGTTAATCACATCTTTGCCGCCCTCCACCTTGATGGCGGAGGATTGCGGCGTGATGATGACCCGTTCGTTCTTATACAAGCCTGCATCTTTTATCTCTTGGATAGTAGTCTGCAGGTGTTTTTGAAAGTCGGTATACATAAGTCTTAGATGATACCTTGCTCAAGCATAGCGGTAGCCACTTTCATGAAGCCGGCTATGTTAGCACCTTTGACATAATCTACTGTGCCGTCAGGTTGAGTACCGAACTTAACGCACTGCTCGTGAATAGATTGCATGATATGGTGCAGACGCTCGTCAACCTCTTGTGCTGTCCACGATAGGTGCTCAGCATTCTGTGTCATCTCAAGACCTGAGGTAGCCACACCACCGGCGTTGACAGCCTTACCAGGAGCAAAGAGTACGCCATTGTTCTGGAAGTAATGGATAGCACCTGGTTGGCAACCCATGTTACTTACCTCGCAGCAGCACCATGTGCCGTTAGCCTTCAGTTCCTTAGCATCGTCCTCGCTCAACTCATTCTGGAATGCGCAAGGCAATGCGATATCGCACTTAACAGACCAAGCCTTCTTGCCGGCGGTGAACTGTACCTTATCGGGGAACTTATCTGCCATATCTTGAACCTTATTGCGGTTACTCGAACGCATAACCAGCATGTAATCAATCATCTCATCGGTGATGCCGTCTGGGATAGCACATACACCATCAGGACCGGATATAGCGACAACCTTAGCGCCCAGTTGCTTAGCCTTAGTGGCAGCGCCCCATGCTACGTTACCGAAACCAGAGATAGCAATGGTCTTACCCTCGATAGTCTTACCTGCCTTGTGGAGGAGGTGTTGCGTGAAGTAAAGAGCACCAAAGCCGGTAGCTTCAGGACGAAGGATACTACCACCCCATGTCATACCCTTACCGGTCAACACACCTGTGTGGTATTCACGAGCCAACTTCTGGTACATGCCGTTGAGGAAACCTATCTCACGTCCGCCTACACCTACATCACCGGCAGGGATGTCTTGGTCAGGACCGATGCAACGCCACAGCTCCATCATGAATGCTTGGCAGAAACGCATGATCTCTGCGTCTGATTTGCCAACGGGGTCGAAGTCGCTACCACCTTTAGCACCGCCCATAGGCAGCGTGGTGAGTGCGTTTTTGAATGTCTGTTCAAAACCCAAGAACTTCAGCATACTTGGAGTAACAGCCTTATGGAAGCGAAGTCCACCTTTGTACGGGCCAATAGCCGAGTTGAACTGAACGCGGTAACCAAGGTTCGTTTGTACCTCACCCTTGTCATCCACCCACGTAACACGGAAAGTAAAGATACGGTCTGGCTCTACCAAACGCTCTACGATCTTGGCCTTTTCGAACTCAGGATGTTGGTTGTACACTCCCTCGATAGACTCGAGAACTTCCTGGACTGCTTGCAAATACTCTGCTTCGCCCGGGTGTTTCGCAGCAAGTTGCTGCATAATTGTTTCTACCTTCATTTTGATTAGTTTTAAGGATACTATATTATCTGTTCTAACTACTTTTCTAACTACTATCTCAACCTATCCGCCGCACGCACCAAGGCTTCATCGTGCAGTATGCCACGGATAGCCATCAGCGAGAGGATGATGCTGACGATAAACAACGACGACCACACCGTGGGGTGCCAATCGACCGTCATCTTCAAACACGCCTTCCATGTATACACCGCCAAGGCTGCATAATACCCTACCATCAGCAAGATATTGATAGTGCAAAGGCGAGCCTGAACAACACGATGCCGATACAAGAAGATAATCACCAACGACAGCAGCGGTATCACTACCTCCAACACCGCCAGAGGCCATACCGACATCACCTGCACCGAGGGGTCGCTCAACATATCCCACATCCCTGCAAAACGGAATTCATAAAGACTCTGTATCTCTGCCTCTAACTCAGCCGAGAAACACATGGCAGGCATGCAGCAGAGCAAGATGCCACATACGCTCACCAGCAATAGCCATAGTGTTTGTATTCGTTGTATCATAACGTTTTATCTTTACCTCCTACTTTCTTCCATTGCTCGTCGCGCACTTTGTAGATACGCTCGATGATATCCACCACTTTCATACCCTCCAACAGGTTCGTGGTGATAGTGCCATTATGTTGCAGCGTCTCTACCACGTTTTGGATCACATAGTGGTGGTTCTGTGCCGACCCTTTGTAGGCACCATAGTCGTTAGCAGGGTTACACGGAGGCAAAACAGGCATCTCGTAGTCTTTGATATGGCAATATGCCACCTCGTTCATATACTGTCCTGCTACCTTGATAGTACCTTTCTCGCCAATGATCGTCATCGACGATTCGAGGTTCGTGTCATACACCGCCGTCGAGTAGTTCAAGCAACCCATACCGCCATTGATGAAATCGAAGCATACCACGCCTGAGTCCTCGAAGTCGGTACTGTTCTGATGATTGAAGTCGGCGAAGTTTCCACGGATATTGCAGACATCACCAAAGAGCCAATACATGATATCGATGAAATGCGAGAACTGTGTGAAGAGCGTACCGCCATCATACTCCTGCGTGCCGTGCCAGTTGCCTGGTTTATAATACCGCTCGTCTCGGTTCCAGAAGCAGTCGAGTTTGACCATATAGATAGGTCCCAACAAGCGTTGACGCATCACCTCTTTGAGCCATACCGAGGGTGGCGAATAGCGGTTCTGCATGACGCACCACACATAACGAGACATCTGCAACGACTTGAACAACACCTTCTCGGCGGCAGCCTTCGTCAGTGCCACCGGTTTCTCTATCACAATATGCTTGCCTGCCTCCAACGCCTTGATAGCATAAGGCGCATGGAAACTGTTCGGTGTACAGATATTCACCACATCGATATCCAAACCCGAGTTCAACAACTCGTCTATCGAACGGAAGTAAGGCACTTCGATGTCCTCACAACCAGTCTCCTCCTTGGGCAGTATATCGCACACTGCCACCAACTGCGCGTCGGGATTGCGACGTATCATCTCGGCATGGCGTTTACCTATATGCCCTTGACCGATAACTGCAAAACGTACTTTTTCCATCTTATCTATTTCTCTATTCTTTTATCTCTATTCTTTTATGGGATGTTCTAAAAATTGCTTTTGAGATGATTTGTGGAATTTTATTTAGTAGATGGTTGACTTGAACGAAGGAGCAGTGCAAGCACTGTGACTGAGTGAAAGTCAAGCAGATACAAATAAAAACCGCAAAGCACTCAAAAAGTGATAAGACATCCCAGTTAGTAGTTATAAATTAAGAACGTGGAATTTTTAGGACATCCCTTATCAATTTCACTATTCCATTTTTCAAACAATACTCCTCACCTGTGGCAGGACAAACGGCATGTCCTTGTTCGTCGAAATGCAACTTCTCGCCATAGCGGCTCACCCACCCGATACGCCGTGCTGGGTTACCCACCATCAGTGCATACGCCGGCACATCGTGCGTCACAACCGAACCGGCCCCTATCAAGGCATACTCGCCTATCTCGTGCCCACAAACGATTGTGGCATTAGCACCTACCGATGCGCCACGATGCAGGATAGTAGCGCGATACTCGCTCTTGCGCGACACCGCACTGCGCGGATTGATCACATTGGTGAACACCATACTCGGACCCAAGAACACATCGTCCTCACAACGAACACCCGTGTACACCGACACATTATTCTGTATCTTCACATTGCGACCAAGCACCACCTCTGGCGAGATAACCACGTTCTGACCGATGTTACAGTCCTCTCCTATCACGCACGACTTCATGATATGACTGAAATGCCAAATCTTGGTGCCTTTCCCTATCTGACAACCCTCGTCGACATACGAGGACTCGTGTACAAAATACTCACTCATACTCAAAGAAACAGTTTAAGGATATCGTTTAAGTTTGCGTAGATAACCAACAGCAAGAGGAACCAGAACCCAATGGTATTGACTATCTCGAGGAAACGGTCGCTCGGTTTCTTGCCCGTTATCATCTCCCATAGCAGGAACAGCGTGTGACCGCCGTCCAATCCTGGTATAGGGATGATGTTCATGAACGCCAAGATGATCGACAAGAACGCTGTAAGCATCCAGAACGACTGCCAATCCCATATCGGCGGGAACAGACTGCCGATTGCACCAAAGCCACCCAACGACTTACTACCCTCTTTGGTGAACACCAACTTCATCTGCTTGACATAACTAACCAGCACATCCCAACCATACTTGGCTCCCGCTGGTATCGATGCCCAGAAACCATACTGCTCGGTCTCTACGGGAATATAACGGTCGTAAGGATAGACGGTAAACACGCCCAACTTAGCCTCATCGCCAAGAAAAGCACTCGTATGCATCACCTCACCGCGACGCACAAAAGTGATATCCACACTGTCGCACGCATAACTCTGCAAGGCTGCCGAAATATCTTGAAAAGCCCAGAGAGAGTCCTGGCCCACACCGATGATACTATCGCCTGCCATCAGTTGCGCCTTAGCGGCAGGACTATTCGTCATCACACTATCGATAACAAACGGATAACGATATGCCACCAACGGCGTTCCGCCTGCTGCAAGCACGTTCTGATCGAAATGCTCGGGCATGGTCAGCAGCACAGTATCCACGCCACGCAATACGGTCACTTCACGCACACCGTCCACCACAAGCCAGTTAACCACATCCGAAGTGGTCTTAGGTTGCCGATCGCCTATCGCGAGTAACCTATCGCCTTGCTCAAAACCTTGATCGGTCATCACCTGCGAGTACTGCAGTCCATACTTCAATTCATCCAACGGCACATACTCTTTGCCCCATGTGAACAGCACCGCACTATAGATGATCAAGGCTGCAACGAAGTTCACCAACACGCCACCAATGATGATAGGCAAACGCTGCCAAGTAGGCTTCGCCCTGTACTCCCACGGCTGCGGTTCGGAAGGTAAGTCGTCAGGACCTTTGGTCTCGTCCACCATACCTGCAATAGCGCAATAGCCACCCAATGGAATCCAACCAATACCCCACTCAGTACTGTCGGGATAACGACGCCAATCGTCCTCAGGAAGAGCGTCCAACTCTGCCTGCGTCATCGGACGAAAGAGAGGATGACCTTTCTTATCAAGCATGGGCTCACCATACTCATCGGTGCGAGCCACTACCGTCGGTTCTACATTCGGTGCAAAGAAACGCACACGCCAACGACCATTGATCTTCTTGAGACGAACCAACGAGAAACGCGGATTGAAGAACATATAGAACTTCTCAACGCGGACTCCAAAGATGCGTGCAAAAGTGAAATGCCCCAACTCGTGAATAATCACCAAGAAGGACAAAGAAACTAATAATTGTAAGGCTCGTATCAAGAATGTACTCATTTTCTATTCGTTTTAAGGTGTCCTACTCGTTCTGTTACCCACAAAAGAACACCAATTTATGCTTGTTTTTATGCTTATTCTGTTTCAACCTGCAAAGATACACAAATTTCTCATTATGCACAAATGCCCATCTATTTATACTAATAAACCAGACTCAACCATAAACTAATAAACCCATAAACCAATAAACCTCATTTTTCAACAACGTGTAAACGCAAAACCCATAAACTAATAAACAAATTCTCAACCATTTCGACTTCTCCTAAACTAATAAACACCTAAACTAATAAACCTCATTTTCAACAACGTGTAAACGCAAAACCCATAAACTAATAAACAAGTTCTCAACCATTTCAACTTCTCCTAAACTAATAAACACCTAAACTAATAAACCTCATTTTCAACAACGCGTAAACGCAAAACCCATAAACTAATAAACAATCTCTCAACCATTTCAACTTCTCCTAAACTAATAAACACCTAAACTAATAAACCCAAAATCAAGCACAAAGATAATACACGAATGCCCGTTTTGCAACTACAGCTGTAGATAAAATGTATCGCAAGCATCTACAACTGTAGAAATTTTGCTTATAAGGGATGTTCTAAAAATTGCTTTTGAGATGATTTGTGGAATTTTATTTAGTA
>CAYNMA010000050.1:0-16726 GCA_964398075.1 uncultured Bacteroides sp.
AGGGGGTAGGCTCCTTCTATTCCCCTTCCCTTCAGGGAGGGGGCAGGGGGTAGGCATATCCTCCCCACCCTGCCCCGAGATTGTCTGCGGGATGTGACGAAACAAACACGGTACATACACGGTAGATACACGGTAGATACAGCTTACCTTATGCTACTTTCTCCCTACTCTCAAGCCGCTTCCAGACTGCCTCTACGCCGCTTTTGCACCATCAAACACGACTCCCCACCCTAAACGCCCCGAAAAAGCACCCAAAACACACCGAAAAACGAGTCTAACGAAACCTACTAGATGAACTAAAATAACCAAAACGCCTCCGACTTCAAAAGCAAACCAACAAAGTCAAACAAGCCCTTCCGACACACCTTTCCTTTATTTCCTTCATTTCTCGCGAGCGCAGCGAGCAGGAGGTCTTTTTATTTCTCTGCCATGCAGTGTAAACCTTTCTTTTTATTTCCCTTGCACGCAGTGCAATCCTTTCTTTTTATTTCTCTTGCACGAAGTGCAAGTCTTTCTCTTTATTTCTCTGCCACGCAGTGGCAAGGAAAAAGAAACCCACCAAACGAAACAACAAGGAGACAAAAGAGCGGCAAGAACGTACTCACCATCTTTTGTCAATTTTCTGTAATTTTCGTCAGAACCAACCACGCCTTTCGACTATTTTCTTCAATTTTTCTTGCACGCAGTGCAAAGGAAACAATAAGTCAACCTCCACGAAGTGCAAAGGAAGCAATAAGTCCCAACGCACGCAGTGTAAAGGAAACAATAAGTCCCAACGCACGCAGTGCAAAGGAAACCCGAAGAACACAAAAAAAGCCGCCACACTGTACCAACAGCATAGCGGCCCTGACCGAAATCGCCCCAATACAAGGGCAATCACCTACTCTTCCGCACCCAAATAATCGTCAATCTCATCGGCTGCATCTTGCATTGCATCGCCAAACGACGACACCGACAACTGCACCGTAGCCTCAAAGATACGGCTCATCTGATCTGCCGTGAAATCGTCCTCATCATACTTATTCATCTTCTCCAATATCTTCTCGGCTTTCTCCTCATTCCCTGCCTTGCAGGCTTTCTCATACTGTTTTACCAACGACTCAGGCGAGTTACACGAAGTAAAACTCAAACTTGCAACCAATGCAAGCGCAACAACAGATAACTTCTTCATAATCATAATGTTTTAATTAGTACTATAGTTAACAAATCAATCCTATTCAAGAACCTTCTAACAACCCTTCCCACAACACTCCTATCCTCTTCAGCCAACGCCCAAAACCCATTCGACCAACACCCAAACACACTTCAACCAACGACCAAACACACTTCAACCAACAACCAAACCCCGTTCAAACACCATTCCCCAACCTTCACCGCTGCAAAAGTACACAATCTTTTTCATTTCCACAACCCCACAGTAATAATTTCTTGTATTTCGTCAACATACAGCACCAAGAAACATACAGAAGAACACAAAGAAAAGCCCCGCCATCAATCACCCCTTTCTTTTATTTCCTTCATTTCTCGCGAGCGCAGCGAGCAGGAGTCTCTTTATTTCTCTTGTTCTTTCTTTTTATTTCTCTGCCACGCAGTGTAATCCTTTCTCTTTATTTCTCTGCCACGCAGTGGCAAGGAAAAAGAAACCCACGCAGTAGAAAAGGGAATGTCCTCCTCACGCAGTGACAAGGAGATAAGGAATGAATCACCATCTTTTGTCAATTTTCTGTAATTTTCGTCAGAACAAACCACGCCTTTCGTCCCTTTTCTTCAATTTTTCTTGCACTAAGTGCAAAGGAAACAAAAAGTCCCAATGCACGCAGTGCAAAGGAAACAATAAGTCAACCTCCACGCAGTGCAAAGGAAACAACACAGCACAAACAACCCTCAAACAGTCAATTTGTACATTTTTCCACACATTGCACCAAATAATCCACCACGGACCATCAAATTAAATATACCTTTGCACCGAGAAAATTTTGCAATAACAAACAGGTATAAAAGCATTGTTTAATTCACAAATATCATGAACAAACAGATATTTTACGCATTGTGTATCAGTGGCTTATTGGCACTCGCCAACGCCACTTCCGCCTCAGCACAAACGGCTGAAGGACAATCAACAGAAGGCAAAGACTTCTGGGTCACTTTCTTACAAGCCGACCAAGACCCGAACAACCCACTGACGCTCTCATTGTCCATCTCGTCACGACAAGACTGCCAAGTCACTATCTCCAACCCATACACTTCCTACAGCGAGACTGTCGAAGTCTCAGCTGGAGGACTACAACTAGTCGAGATATACAAAGACGGCAATGTGCTCGCAAGCAATGCCCGTGCTACCATGACCACCACCGGCAAGATATGCTATGCAGTCAACTCCGAACAAGTTGATACCTGTGCACTACATGTCACCTCCACGGCTGATATATCGCTCTTTGCAACCAACTACAAAAAAGCGACCTTCGACGCTACCAATGTCATACCGACAGCCTCACTGCTCGATAGTTACATGGTGCAGACCTTTACCCCATCCGACCACGATGGAGCTTCTTCAACGCAAGGTTCACACTTCGCTATCATCGCTACGGAAGACGATACCGAAGTAGAATACTGCCCTACCGTCTATGTTACTGGATACAATGCATACAAAAGCGTTCTAGATAGTTGGGGACCAGATAGTGCCAACCAGACCTTCCCACAATATGCAGGCTATCAATTAGGCGACACACTCGTAACGCCGAAACTCAAGAAAGGACAAGTCTACTATGTGTGGACAGGCAAAGCCGATAACGAAGCAGGAGACCTCTCGGGTACTTATGTTAAGGCTCGCAACGGCAAGAAGATAGCCGTATTCCAAGGTTGCCCTCACACCAATATCCCATATCAAAAGAAACAGCGTGACCATATCTTCTCACAAGCCATGCCTACCCAATATTGGGGAAGTACTTTCGCTATCACAGCATCAAAGAACCGTAAACGAGACATCATACGCGTCATGGCGCTCAACGATGGCACCGAAGTACGCATCAACGATAGTATCGTGCACACCTTCGACTTCAGCGTAGATACAAAGCACTACTGGCAGTTCGAGATAGGAGAGAACTATGGCACTCTTGCCGCCCCTCTCGTACTCGGTCAGAGTTGTATGCTTACTACCTCCTGTCCTTGCGCCGTCCACCTCTTTATGGTATCGCAACAATACGATGGCGATAAGAACAACAACGGTGACCCAGCCATGCTTTGGATCAACCCAATCGAACAACAGATCGACCAAGTAACCTTTGCAACCTATCAAAGTAGCAATGGTAACACCTCACACTATACCAACATCATCACCGACAAACCGGCACTCATGACGCTCGATGGCGTATCTATCGAGAGTGACTTCCAATTGGTATCAGGTTCCACCAACTATTACTATGCACAGAAGAGCCTTGGTGACTCTGCAGTCACACACACCCTCAAGAGCAATGGTAGTAACTTCATAGCCCATGTCTATGGCTTCACAAAGAATGAGTCTTACGGATACTCTGCCGGTGGTGCTACTAAGCCTCTTTCGTCAAGCATCACTATCAACGGACAGATATTCTCTGCCGATACCGACAACTCATTGTGCGGCACCGACACCGTCCTCTTCGGATGCAACCTCAACTACAACTTCGAAAAGATAGTATGGGGCTTCGGCGATGGAACACAATATGTCGACAACTCTGGTCTTGACAGTTCATCCGTTAAGCACTATTATCCACAAGACGGTATCTACCAAGCCTACGCACTTATATATAGAAAGTCCTCCAACCTCTGCGTCGGGCAGTCGGCTATGGATAGTATACCTATTAAGGTGAACATCGGACGACTCACCTTTAATATAACCGATGTCGACATACCTTGTAAGGTAGAAGGACAACCCTTCATGGGCAAGATCTATTATAGCAACGAGTCGGGTATAGCACTCGCAGGACAAACAATCAACTTCAACGAAGCAGCCAAGCAAGCAGGCTTCGACGACAACGAACTCACCATCACCGATAGTTACTTCGGTATATCTATACCCGATAACGCACAGCAAGGCGTTGAGTATGGTATCCACCTCGCAGTTAATTCCGAGTGCGGCGATGTCGATACTACCTTGATTTTCATGCTTAGTTACGACAACGATGTCCTCTCACAGCGTTACAACGACAAGAATGTGGCTGTCTTAGGACTACTTGCCTCCTACTTTGAAGGACAAACACTATCCAACTTCCAATGGTATAACGCTGCCGACAGTTCCGCTATCGAAGGACAGACAAGTGCTAACCTCTACCGCAACAAATTAGACGGAGACGGAGATGGCGAATACTATGTATGCTTCACCATCAACGAAGGTACCAGTTCCGAAGTAAAGACCTGCGCTTGCGCAAAGAAATTCGGTGAAGCAGAAGAGGGTTACCAATTCGAAGCTGACTCTACTATCACTCTCTCTGGTAATACCGCCAACGCTGGCGATGTCATCTTCGTCAATGTAAGCAACTCTGCCGAAAAAGCACAAGCACAATGGATCAACCTCAGCGGTAATATTGTAGAAGAATATAACCTACCAGCAGGGGGTACCACAATACGAGTTCCTAACGACAGTGGATTCTATATCCTACGAGTCTTAACCTATACGGAAGGAAAGAAGAAAGCAACTGCACGAAACTTCAAGTTTTATGTTCGATAATAACACAATAGAAGATAATCGTTAGGAAAGGAAATACGACAATGAAGACACTATTATATAGACTCTTAGTTCTAACACTCTTACTCGGTTCAGTCTACACGCCCGACTTCTCGGCTGCCTATGCAGCAACACCACAAACGGCTGCACAGAAGCAGAAAGCAGCTGCACAAGCCAAGAAGAAGAAAGAGGCTGAGAAGAAGAAAACACAGAAACAGAAAGAGCAAGCCAAGAAGAAAAAGGCTCAACAGAAAGCAGCCGAAGAGAAGCAAGAGGCTCGTGAAAAACAACAAGCACAAGCAGCAAAGGCTCTCGCTGAAAAGCAAGAAGCCGAAGAGGCACAGAAGCAAGCATGGCTCAAACAACAAGCCGAACTGGCTAACCCAAAGACCGAAGTCATCAGCCTCTTTAACCTCAGCGCAAAGGTGGGTTATGCAGCTATCATGGATAACATGGCTACCAACTATGCCAATGTCAACCGACCAAGTGAGTTAGACAATGACTACATGTACCACTCCCTCAAAGGTGGACCAGGTGCAGGCTTCGCATTCACGTATGAACTGCAATACAGTGCCTTCCGCTTCGAGACCGGTATCGACTTTACCTATCTCAACTCCACATCGGCTTACGAGTTCAACCTCATGCGTCGACTCACAAGTCCTTATCCAGGCAACTACTATTACATCACCGATAACCTACGCGAGACACGCAATGTCGGACACATCGGTGTACCTATCCTCTTCGGTGCACAGTTTTCTCGCTACTACTTCCTTGTAGGTGCCAAAGTGGGATACGGACTGTTCAGTACCTATAAGCAGAAAGGACAATACGACATCGTTGTAGATGATGATGCCTTGCTTGAGCCTTATGGTTTGGGAATACACGATGTGCCTACCAAGGCAGCCGACGACCACAAGTTCTCACTCAAGCAACCGAGTGTCAGTCTCTGTGCCGAGTTCGGTATCGACCTCGACGAGTGGATGCAAGCACAACCTGACAAGAAAAAGAAGAAACAAGTGAAGCCAGGTCAACGCCTGCCTTTCGGACGAGAGTATATACACTATAAGTTGGGCGTCTTTGCCGAGTATGGTGTCCTTAACACCAACAACCCTTCAGGCACACTGCCGCTTACCTTCAGCAGCACCGACCCTATGCCAGTAGCAACCAATAGCATGCTCTCGCTCAAAGACACCAAAGTGAATAACCTCTTTGTAGGTGTCCGTTTTGCGGTTCAGTTCGAAGTACCAGGCAAGAAACTGCGTCCTGTACCTGCACCTCCTTCGGCTACTCAAGTAGAGATTTACGACCGAGAGAGTATGCAGTCGATGACCACTGCTACACTTAAGATAACCAACAACGCCAACAACCGCGTAGTGATGAAGCCTAAGACCGTCAGTCAAGGCAACATCAAGCAACGCACCAACGTAGGCGAATACACGGCTTTGGCTACCGCTGCTAAATACTACCCTGCACAAGTCGTTTACTCTGTCGACTCCCCAGGTATAGTAGTACCTGTAAAGATCTATATGCAACGCCGACCTATCTTCCGCCTTACCGTGGCAGATAAAGAGACAGGCGCTTCGCTTGCTACCAATGTACAGATTGTGAAACGCAACAATAAGGAACTCGCACACAGCCTTGCTACCGACTCTATCGGTACGGCATCGCAAGTGATGCTCGAGGATACCATACAATATGCTATCCATATCGATCAGATTGGCTACGAGTCACTCGATACACTCATTGCCAACATAGGCGATAGTATGCACCTTGTGCTTACCCCTGTCAAGAAAGGCGAGATATTCATCATGAAGAACCTCTTCTTCGCAACCAACAAGACCCGTATCTTGTCCTCTTCCGAGGAGTCACTCGAGGCTCTCTTCGGTTACCTGCAGCGTAATCCGGAAGTACGCATTCGTATCATCGGTCACACCGATAACGTAGGTAAAGACGAAGCCAACCAAAAGCTTTCCGATGGTCGTGCTAATGCCGTACGAAAAGACCTTATCGACCGTGGTATTGACGAGACACGACTCGAGGCAGAAGGACGGGGCGAGAAACAACCAATCGATACGAACGATACCGACGAAGGTCGTCAAAACAACCGACGCGTAGAAATAGAAATATTATAATCCTATAATCCGAATGCTGTTAGATAGTCTTTGGCTATCTAACAGCAAAGCGGTCAAAACAATATATATTATGAAAAAACACATTTATATACTGGCTCTACTGCTTCTATCCTCCTGCTGGCAAGCCTTTGCTGCAGCAGGTACCGAAGGACGAGAGTTCTGGGTTGCACTGACTATTGGACGTGGTCCCAAAGATGACGGTACAAGTGCAGAGTTCTATATTTGCGTATCGTCGAAGACACACTCCGGCTCAGTCACTGTCACAAACCCGATCAGTGGATGGACCAAGACATACCAAGTACCCACAGGAACAGGATGGCTCGAGATAAAAGATATACCGCAAAGCGAGATATATCCTTTTACCGCCAACCAGAAGTCTCAGTGGGCTACCGCTTCCGGTAACAAGTATAGCACCGGTCTGCGTGTTACTTGTACCGAAGACATGTCGGTCTTTGCCGCTATGCGATACCAATACGCCTTCGATGCAAGTAATATCCTGCCTATCACTGCCCTGCAGTCGGATTATATCATACAAGAGTACCCTCCCTATGCCAACGATGGTACAGCATTCAGTAACTTCTGTGTCTTGGCTACCGAGGATAATACCACGGTAGATATCACCCCTTACAATACTACCTACTGCAACAAAGCCAAAGGCACGCCTTTCTCTGTTACGCTCAATAAAGGACAAGTCTACTACATCTGTAGTAAAGAAGGAACCGAAGACAATGCCCAGAGCGTATCGCTCTCTGGTACTACCGTCAAAGCACGCGATGGCAAGAAGATAGCCGTCTTCAATGGTGATGTATGTACCCGTACCCCAAACAATGTCTCTGCCCGAGATATCAACTACGAACAAGCCGTACCGACCGACTATTGGGGACGAGAGTTCGTTGTCACTCGCTCACTCAGAAAAGACGCTAACCGTTTCCGTATGACCGCTATGGAAGATGGAACAACCGTCAACATCAACGGCATGCAGGTCATCACCCTCAACGCAAACGAGACCTTCGAGTTCGAGTTGGCCATCACCAAGAACATGAACAAGACCACTATGGCACCAGGTTACTGCTTCGTAGAGGAAGCATCTTATGTAACGACCTCCTGCCCTGTGGCTCTCTATAACTATGATACCGGTAACTCTTACAAGAGTAAAGATGCTGTAACCGACTTCGTAGACGGTTACGGTGACCCGTCCATGACATGGGTAAGCCCTATCGAGCAAAAGATCAACGAGATTACCTTCGGTGTCATGAACACCAACAAAACAACCTATCACTTTGTCAATATCGTTACCGAGACCACCAATATCAGTACTATCGAACTACGAGAAGTAAGTGCAGGACGATATGGTAATAACCTCATTTCTGCCGCCGAATTCAAGCCAGTACCAGGAGCACCGCAATATTCTTATGCACGTGACACGCTCTCAGTGGACAAGAACACCACCTATAAACTAAGCGGAACAGCAGGTTTTATTGCCCATGTCTATGGTAATGGTGAAGACGAGAGTTACGCCTACTCTGTCGGCTCTGCAGCAGTACGCCGTGGTATCGAGATTAGCGATCAAGTATGGCAAGATGGTAATGCGTCCGATAAGACATACTGCATCGGAGAACCTATCCACTTCAATGCGCAAGTAGGTTCAGATGTCATCGACTATGCCGATTGGGACATGGGCGACGGCTCCTACAAGAAAGGTAGTACCACCCAAACTAATGTAGAGTTCGATTATACCTACGAGTCTCCAGGTTGGTACGACATCCGTGCTACCGTCTATGCACATAAGGACTGTCCTCTTACTACCTACCCACCAGAGGATGTAAGCATCGCTATACATGTAGTACGCCCTGACACAGTGAAGCGCAACTTCTTCATCTGCGAAGGCGAGACCTTTACTTATGGTGGCAACGAGTATACCCAACCGCAAACCGATACTGTCCACTTCGATTGCGATAGCGTGGTTATCTTCAATCTTGAAGTAGGACAAAAGACCGACAGCACTCTGTCGCTCACAGCGCACGACAGTTGCTTCTGGAACGGAACAATGTACTATCAGTCCGGTCAATATGAATGGCACGGTATCAACGCTGTTGGCTGCGATAGCGCAGTCTATCTTGACCTGCATATCTTAACCTGCCTTGAACTCGCCAATAGCAACGAGAAACTGTCGTTCTGCGGTGAGGACGAGACACTCTCGCTCCCATATACCTATATCAAAGGCGACATGGGCAAGATGTGGATAACATGCCAAGGCAAAACTATCCCTGTGACAGAAGAGAACGGTAACTTCGTAGCCGAGATGCAATACTTCTCGCCTAACTACTTCGAGGCCACCGTATCGGTAGAAGATACTATCTGCGACCAAATCATCGAACTGCCCTACACCTTCGATGTGCTTTACCCATCGACTATCGTAAAGCAGAAATGGAATAATGTACTCGCACTCTACAATGCAAGTCACAATGGCGGATACAACTTCACATCCTACCAATGGTACAAGAACGGACAACCTATCGAAGGCGCAACCGGCTCCTACTACCATAGCAGCGAACCGCTTAGCAGCAGCGATGAGTACAGCGTACTCCTCCGTCGTGATGGTACAGCCGACTTGTTCTCCTGCCCAATACACATCACTGCACAAGCGGCTCAGAACATCATCAGTGTCTGTCCTACCTTGCTCACCAGCGGCGAGACTATCACTATCCAAACCGACCTCGATGCCAACGCTGTCCTGTACAACAGCATCGGTCTTCCTCAGCAGACCATGCGCTGCAACGGATATGCCGAGATGAAAGCACCAAGCCGCTCGGGCGTCTATATGCTCAGCGTCACTCTCTCTTCGGGAGAACAGCAGACCGTACAGCTCATTGTCCAATAACAAAGCGACAAAGAGAATAAATAACTCCTTCCCCAATAGTGCGACCAACACTATTGGGGAAGGTTGTTTATAGCACGCCTTAGCCCAACAAAAGACGAATATTTCCCATATTTTCGCCTATTACTACTCTATTGCTTGCATTATTAAAGCAAAAGCAATATCTTTGCACGTATGAAACATTGGCTTACCATACTTGCCCTTATGTTCTCGCTTTCCGTCATAGCAGAGACCGTTTCGTATACCATCACCTCACGCACCAGCGTACGCTCGGAAGGCGTTGAGCCAATCGGTTCGTATGCTGCCTACGAGCAATCGAACACCACAGGCAAAGTAGGGCAGATGACAGCAGAAACCTATACCTCTCTCTCCCTCTACGGCTTCTCTGGCTATCGCATACGCTCCGTCTCCCTCAAGATGCACTCCAACAAGACTGCCGGTGCGGGTACGCTCGAGATGTATATTGGCGACTCATGCGTATGGGCAATCGAACCCGACTATTTCGAAAGCTCAACGTGGTATGGCGAATACACCAACTCTTTTGTACCTATACAGCACACGTTCTCACCCGCCTACCCTGTAACCAATAGCCAAACCATAGCCATCAACATCGACTGTCTTATCAACTCGCTCTACATCTCCTCATACACCATCGAGTATGACGCCATACCCACTACTCCTTGCACCGTGCACTTCGCAACGGCATCCGACACTATTCCTGATGTCACAGAAGCCCAAGTCTGCGAAGGTATTGTCCTACCCGCATGCTCCGACCTCGACTCTATCTGGCGTTTCTTAGGTTGGACCGAACAACCCCTCACCACAGTCTCTACTACTGCCCCAACTTACTATACCGCTGGCACACAGTACTATCCCGCTGCCAACACCACACTCTATGCTCTCTATGCCGATAAAGAACCGTTATCAAGCCAATACTTAGTGCAAGACACCACCTGCCAATCGGGCGACTATATCATAGTCGATAAGCTCTGCAGAGCCATTCCCTACGGTACGGTCGTCAATAGCAACTATGTCAAAGCCTATTCCATCGACACTATCTACCAAAACGCTGATTCACTCTATTACATACCGCAGTCAGTAGTCCGCCAAGCAACTGTTTATCACATCGATTTCTTTAACGACTCCGCTACTATCTACAATGTATTGGCTTCCTCCTACATATCCTATCCATTATCCAGCGCAATATCTCTCACCAAGGTAAAACGCCCATGGAACTACACTAAGATAAAAGACAACATGGTAGTCTTCTACCATGAATATCTCAATGGTCATCATCGTGAATGGCGTGCTACATGGGGAAGTAGTAGTGACGATATCGACTCCGTCTACTTCCGGAATCAACTCACTTACTCTAAACTCTACGCAAGCATTCTTTTCCGTGCCCCCGAGACCGACACCGTTCCACCGCACTATACCTCCTACCCTTACGGTACGGCAGTAAACCAAGTAACACCCGATGACGGTATCGCACTATTTCCCCAACGCATCCATAACCCACAGTTACTATCCCTACAACTCTACTCCTTGCAAGGAGTATGCATCATGACATCAACCGATGAGTATCTTTATCTATCTACCCTCCCCTGCGGGATATATATACTAAAGACACCCTATCGTTCCTATAAAATAATGAATCAATAAGCCCTATGAAACGCAATCTATTCATACTCTTACTCCTCATCCCTCTTACCCTATCCGCCGATCTCTTGACAGATATTGTCTCGGGCAGTTATAAGCCAAAGACACTACCCGAACTCACTTTCCTCAACGATAGCGAACACTATGCCTCGCTCACCGATGGCAAGGTCTGCACCTACGACTGCCGCACGGGTAACCTACAGTCCACACTCTTCGACCCTGCCGATACCAAACTGCTAAAGATCGACACCATCGAGGGTTTCCTACTCTCACCCGACGAGCGTTTTCTCTTAGTCTATAAGGACCGTCAGCAAATCTATCGCCATTCCTTTAAGGCACGTTACTATCTCTATAACATAGAGCGACACGAACTTTTCGCTCTCGCATCCGATAGCCTTATCGCATCGCCACTCTTCTCTCCCGATAGTAAATACATAGCCTATTCATTCAATAACAATCTCTATATCTATAAGATAGCCTTCGGAACAGAAGTAGCCGTCACCACCGATGGTCAAGTAGGCTCCATCATCAATGGCACGACCGATTGGCTCTACGAGGAAGAGTTCTCTACCACTTCACTCTTCACTTTCTCGCCCGATAGTAAGCAACTCGCCTTTGTGCGCTTCGATGAGTCACTCGTTCCGCAATTCACTTGGCAAGAGATGCTCACGCCTCAATATCCGCTCTCCTACTCACTCAAGTACCCCCGAGCAGGCGAGACCAATGCAGCCGTGTCGGTCGTTGTATACGACACCTACTATAAGTCGCTCAAGACGATGCAACTCAGCACCGATGACGCCTACATCCCTCGCCTTCGATGGATCGATAACACCAACTTGGCTATCTTTCGACTCAACCGGAACCAGAACAGACTGGAGATGTACTACGCCAATCCCAAATCGACCGTCACCAAACGCTATTACATCGAGGAATACAAGCAAGGCTATATCAACTACGAACTCATCGACTACTGGCAGTTTCTCTCCGACGGTTCTTTCATAGTCCTCAACGAGACCGATAACTGGCAACACGCTTGGCTTTATTCGCCTACTGGGCAACGCCAACGCCTGCTTACCGATACCGAAGCCGATGTCATGCAGGTCTATGGGTATAACGAAGCCACGCAGACGCTCTACTATCAATTGGCCGTCACTCCTATGCAGCGCAAGGTGTATGCCTACAACCTCAAGAAGAACAAGTGCCAATGTCTCACCTCGACAGATGGTACACACACGGCACAGTTCTCCACCAACTATCATTACTTCATCGATGCCTTCTCGTCGATACAGCAACCCAACACCTATACTCTACGCGACAACCAAGGCAAAGCCGTCCGAGTACTATTGGATAACCAAGACTTGCTCAATCGATTCCAAGCACTCAACCTACCGCAGAAGCAGTTCTTCTCTTTCACCACCGAACGAGGCGACATGCTCAACGGATGGATGCTCCTACCCGCCGCCTTCGATCAGCAAAAGCAATACCCAGTGCTGCAAGTGCAATACTCAGGTCCTGCCTCACAGATGGTATACGACCGTTGGAAGATCGACTGGGAGTACTTCCTCGCACAGCAAGGCATCATCGTAGTATGCGTTGACGGACGAGGCACGGATGCTCGAGGACGACTTTGGCGACAGCAATACTACATGCATGTAGGCACAATGGAACCTCAAGACCAAGTATCTGTAGCGCATTACATGCAGTCGCTCCCTTATGTCCGCAAAGATAAGATTGGTATATGGGGTTGGAGCTTTGGAGGCTATATGACCCTTCTTTCTATGTCACAACCCAACTCACCTTTCTGTTGCGGCATCGCAGTAGCACCGGTCACCGACTTCCGCTTCTACGACTCTGCCTACACCGAACGTTTTATGCAACGCCCACAAAGCAACGAGAAAGCCTACGACGATTGCTCGCTGCTCAATAAGGCAGACCAACTGCAAGGACGTCTTCTGCTTGTGCATGGACTTGCCGACGACAATGTACACTGCCAGCAGACATGGCAATATATCGATGCACTCGTCGAAGCCGGTAAACAGTTTGACCTACAGATATACCCCGACGATAATCACTTCCTGCGCAAGAGGAATAACTATCAACATCTCTACCAACGCAAGTGGGAGTTCCTGCAACAGCACTTGCTCGAGGAATAGATTATCGGATAGGACATCCCTTAACCTCTAACAATCTAATAACTTAATAACATACATACAACAATGGAAAATCAAAATCAAAGTATTAACCGCTCATACATTCTCCCTATTGCGGTGATGTATATGTTGTGGTTCATGATTGCCTTCGTGACGAACTTTGCCGGCTCAATGGGCGTCATTGTCAAGAATCAGTTCGGCGCCAGCAATGCAATGGCGCAGTTAGGCACCGTCGCTAACTTCTTAGCCTATCTCTGCATGGGTATCCCTGGCGGTATCATCCTCAAACGCAAAGGCTATAAGTTCACTTCCCTACTGGCAGTGGCTATCGGCTTTGTAGGTGTAGGTATCCAATGGCTTAGTGGCCCTATGGAGAGTTTCGGCATTTATGTATTGGGCGCATTCGTAGCAGGATTCTCAATGTGCTTGCTGAATATCGTGGTCAACCCGATGTGCAACACGCTCGGTGGCGGTGGTAAACGAGGTAACCAACTCTGTCAGTTTGGTGGCACTTGCAACTCGATCGGTGCTACCCTTGCTCCTATCCTCTTGGGCTATCTGATTGGTGGTGAGGCCGCTAAGGCTGGTGTATCGGATGCTGCTCCTGCTATGATTGCCGCACTCGCTATCTTTGCCTTCTGCTTTATTGTAGTATTACTCACCCGTATCCCAGAGCCACATATCGAGACCCCGGAACAACGCGAGGCAAGAGCCCACGACTCGTATAGCCCTATGTCGTTCCGACACTTTATATTGGGTATCGTAGCCATCTTCTGCTATATCGGTGTAGAAGTAGGTATCCCCAACATGGCGAACCTCTATATGTCGAACGACCCTAAAGTAGGCGCAGTGGTTGCCGGTACCGTAGTCGGTCTCTACTGGCTGATGATGATGGTAGGTCGTCTATTGGGCGGTCTGCTTGGCGGTGTATTGAGTAGCAAACAGATGCTTACTGCCGTATCGGCGATGTGCATTGTGATGCTGCTTTGCGTGATGCTCTTCCCAACGACTTGGGTCGTAACATTCAAAGGCGTAGAACTGCCCATTAGTATGATCATCATGTTCCTATGCGGACTGATGACCAGTGTAATGTGGGGTGCGATATTCAACCTTGCCACAGAAGGTCTTGGCAAATATACTCCTGCTGCCAGTGGTATCTTTATGACCATGGTATGCGGTGGTGGTATTCTCACCTTCCTACAAGGAGCCTTGGCAGATAAGATAGGTTACCTCCATTCCTACGCTCTGCCAATCGTATGCTTGGTATTCATCCTCTTCTACGCACTCTTTGGTTGCAAGAATGTAAACGAAGATATTCCTACGGAATAACATACATTTATACATCCATACATCTATACATACAACAAGGGCTGTCTAAAGCAAATTAGACAGCCCTTGTTGTATCTTAGCAACCTTTCTCCAGCAGTAAGGTGTGCGTGGGTTGGTCACATACCTCCGAAGGACCATAATACTGTATAGGGCCTGGATAGATATAACTCAAGTTAGCGTCTGCCCACTCAGCACGATGCTCGGCAAAGTAGCGGAATGGTGCACCGTTCAGGTCAACCAATGCCTTTTGTATCACAGGCTTCAGTTTACCATTACGGCGTTCCATGTTCATCATCATCGTGATAGGCACACCACCAGCCTCCCACTTCTCGGCAGGAGCAGTAAGGTTTTTCACTAACGCCATATAACCGGTCTTTCCCTCTGCAATCAAGAGAGTGGCGGTCATACCCAACGAATAGCAGTAGTCAGCATCGAAGTTAGAAGGTATAGCGCAACGACCTTCATAGCCAAAGAAGTGATGCAGTGCCGAGAACTTACCCTTGTAGGTACCCTCTGCCTTCATCGTTGCCAGTTTCTTAGCAACCATCTCGATTAGCATCTTCTCGGTCTCAATCAGCGACACTTGCACATTACCGTGAGGGTCACGATCCATCATCAACTGACGAGCAATACCCTTCGGCAGGTCACGGTATACCTCACGACTCTCGGGCGACAACTTACCCTTCACAAACTGACGTTTCTCGTCGTCGGTATCCATCGACAAGAAATCGTCATTGCCTGCCAACAAGTCGTTCAACTCTTGAATCAAACGCTTCATGGCTGGGATAAACTCAATCAAGCCTTCTGGGATAAGTATTGTACCAAAGTTGAGTCCGGCATTCGCACGGTCGACAATAGTAGCCACAATCTGATCCACTATATCGTTCAATGTCATGTTCTTAGCCTCTACTTCCTCCGAGATAAGACACATATTTGGCTGCGACTGCAATGCGCACTCCAAAGCGATATGACTGGCTGAACGACCCATCAAACGAATGAAGTGCCAGTATTTCTTTGCCGAATTGGCATCGCGCTGGATATTACCAATCAACTCCGAATAAACCTTACAAGCCGTATCGAAACCGAACGAGGTCTCTATCTCGCTGTTCTTCAAGTCGCCATCAATCGTCTTAGGACAACCTATCACTTGAATACCGCAACCCTTCTGCAGATAATACTCTGCCAAGACGCAAGCGTTCGTGTTCGAGTCGTCACCGCCAATGATAACGATAGCACTGATACCCAGTTTCTTGCATATCTCTATACCTTTATCAAACTGCCACGGTTCTTCCAGTTTCGTACGACCCGAACCAATGATATCGAAACCACCGGTGTTACGATACTCGTCAATCACATCGCCTGTCAGTTCGATATAGTTGTGCTCAATCAGACCCGAAGGACCACCTAAGAAACCATATAGACGGTTCTTACTGTTTAGTTTCTTCAAGCCATCATACAGACCGGCAATCACATTGTGACCGCCAGGAGCCTGACCGCCCGATAGAATAACGCCCACAGCGATAGGGGCATACTCTTTTTTCTCACCGGATACGAAGTGAAGCGTCGGCAGACCGTACGTGTTAGGGAATAACTTCTTAATCTCTTCTTGGTCACGGACCGACTGAGTGGGAGCACCTTCTACCAGATGCCCATTCTCGCGCAAGGCAGTAGGCATCTTGGGCTGATAACTACTCCGCGCAATTTGTAAAGGACTCTTTTGCATAGTGTTAATTATGTTGTTGTGATATTGTTTTCTTATCGTCGTGATATCGAGTTTTTTATTAGTTTCGATACTTAATCAATACCACCGCAAAGGTAGCGAAAGTTTTTCACTCCCACAAACAGCAACGATTTACTTCAGGGCAACAGCAGCAAAAAG
>CAYNMA010000051.1:0-16565 GCA_964398075.1 uncultured Bacteroides sp.
GTTAATTGTTAATTGTTAATTGTTAATTGTTAATTGTTAATTGTTAATTATCCCTTTCTTTTCATTTCTCTTGCCGCTTGCGGCAAGCCTTTCTTTTTATTTCTCTGCCACGCAGTGGCAAGGAAAACACCCCCCCTCCACGAAAAAAATGCACAAATCGAAAAAAAATATCACTATCCCACGAAAAAAAATATTTTTCCCTGATACCCAACAACTTACACAATAAACCAAACTCAAAAAACACCCCAAATCACACCCAAAAAGCGAAAAAATCGCCAAAAAGCCCCAAAACATGCACCAACAAAAGTACACACAAACCAACTTTTTTCTATTTATATAATAGAAGGGGTCCACAAACCGCCCCACACAACAATTAAAAATTAAAAAGTAAAAATTAAAAAGTATGGTTTTCTAATCGCCCTAGCAGTTACGCACTGCACACAGGGGACATGCCGAAGAGTACATGTCTGACCTTGCTCTTCAAACTAAACTTTATTTTTTAATATCCCCCGGGTGGACGAGGGGGACGTGCTAAAATCATTAAACCGCACGCTATGCCACCCAAAGCGTATGAAAATATTCGTAAACACTCATTTTGATTCAATGAGTGGAAAGTACGCGAGAACGGATAAAATCTACATCCGTACTCGCAAGTTTGATAACCAGACAATCGGTGTTGCTCTCAAACACCCAGTCACTAACGACCCGCCGACCGAGGCGCAGAAGGTTGTGCAGGACAAGTTCAAGACGGTGCAAACCAAGGTGAACACCATCATGGCAAACCCTGAACAACTCGAGGAGTATAAGACAAAGTGGCATCAACAGCACAAGTATGTGACGCTGCGGAGTTTTATATTCGCCAAGGTCTACGCCGAAACGACCGAGGGGGAATAAGCCATGGGAGCAATAACTTTCATCGATCCGGTCGCCACTATTAGTGGAAAGATAGCCAAGAGACACCTCACGGTCTATCACGTCCGAAAGGCAGAAACCGCCAATCAACTAATGATTGACAATCCCTGCTACTCTTCGGCGCCCACGAAACGAACCAAACCCTACTCCGACGAGGAGCAAGCACGCATGCAGAAGTTCGCTGCTATCTGCAAAGCGGCTCGGGTTCGGCTCAGTGACGGCACTACGGCGCAAACCGACCGACTGGCCTTTCAGCAACAGAGCACCTACAAAACGCTCTTCCAGTTTGTCTGGCATCAAGCCGCTACGGAATTAGGCTACTAACGCCCAACGCATCTTAGTAAAAATAGATGCCAAGGCAAAAGCCGAATTCTGGTAACACATTCAGCAAAGGCTGTCTAACCCGTTTAGGCAGCCTTTACTATATCAAAGTCTAGAACCTCTAGTCCATTTATAACATCTCGTTCTCCCCCGCCCGTAGAGACGGTATTCCATGCCGTCTCTCAATCTATCCATCTAGGAAATCTAGAACTTCTAGAACATCTAGAAACTCCTTTCTTTTCATTTCTCTTGCACGCAGTGCAAGCCTTTCTTTTTATTTCTCTGCCACGCAGTGGCAAGGAAAATGAATCGCTCAAGAAATCTCACTCCAATCCACTGCCCGTGGATTCAACTTCTTCAACTGATGCACATACACCCCGTTCTTAGCCAACTCCAGCCGGGGGTCCTCATCCAGTATCTCACCCGCCGCACGACGAGCCAACTCCAGCAACTGACCATCACTCGACAGCGACGCAATCTTCAAGTCGAACGGCAGACCCGACTGCTGCGTTCCCTCCAAGTCGCCTGGTCCACGCAACTGCAAATCCGCCTCAGCGATACGAAAACCGTCATTCGTCGCCACCATGATATCCATACGCTTACGGGTGTCACGCGACAACTCCACACTCGTCACCAGCAAGCAATAACTCTCCGCCGCTCCACGACCCACGCGACCACGCAACTGATGCAACTGCGACAAACCAAAACGCTCCGCATCCTCCACTATCATCACCGTCGCATTAGGCACATTAACACCAACCTCTATCACCGTCGTCGCCACCAGTATCTGCGTCTTCCCTGCCGTGAACCACTTCATCTGCTCCTCCTTCTCCGACGGTTTCATACGACCATGAACCATCGAGATCGAATACTGCGGAAATGTCTCACACAGCTGCTGAAAACCCGTCTCCAATGCCGCCAAGTCCGACTTCTCATTCTCACTAATCAACGGATATACCACATACACCTGCCGCCCCTGCTCCACCTGCTGATAGATAAACTGATTGATCGAACGACGCTGTAACTTACTATAATGCAGCGTGCGGATAGGCTTCCTGCCTGGCGGCAACTCATCTATCACCGACACCGACAAGTCCCCATACACCGTCATCGCCAACGTACGAGGAATAGGCGTAGCCGTCATCACCAACACATGCGGCGGCTGGATGTTCTTGCCCCATAACTTTGCCCGTTGCGCCACGCCAAAACGATGCTGCTCATCCACTATCACCAAACCCAAGTTACCAAACTGCACCACATCCTCCAATAGCGCATGCGTACCTATCAGCACATCTATCTCGCCCGACAGCAGTGCCGCATGAATCGTCTCACGCTGCTTACGAGGCGTTGACCCCGTCAGCAATGCTACCCGCACCGACTGCTGATCCCTCAACATCGTACTGAAAGTCTGATAGTGCTGTTGCGCCAGTATCTCCGTCGGCGCCATCAAACACGACTGATAACCATTGTCTTTGGCCAACAGCGTACACAGCAGCGCCACCATCGTCTTACCACTACCCACATCCCCCTGCAGCAGCCGGTTCATCTGATGCCCACCCTTGAGGTCGGCATGGATCTCACGGATAACACGCTTCTGCGCATTAGTCAATGGGAATGGTAAGTACTTATTGTAGAAAGTGAGGAAACTATCGCCCACACGAGGCATCATGAACCCCTTGCTCTGCCCATCACGCAGCCTCGTCTGCTTGAGTATCTGCAACTGGATATAGAACAACTCCTCGAACTTAAGACGCTCACGAGCCTTCTTCAGCATCGCCACATCCTTCGGAAAATGGATATTGATAAGACTATCCGTCAACCCCATCAAGTGATAACGGTCACGCAACTCTGCCCCCAGTGTGTCTGGAATACCCATCCGCAAGTCCGGCATCAAACCCGAGATGATCTTACGCATCGCACGAGTGTCCAACCAAGCCGCCTTCATCCTCTCCGAGGTGTTGTAGTACGGCTCCAAACCACGCTTCGCCTGCATGTTAACCAGCGAGAGCAACTCCATCTCCGGATGAACAATATTATATTGATGATTGAACTGACTCGGCTTACCAAACACCAGATACTGCACCCCACGCTGCAACTTCAGATACTTAAACCCACTGAACCACACCAACTCGATCGAGTCCTCACCATCGGTAAACACCGCCACCAGACGCTGCTTTTTCCCTTCACCTACCGTACGCCAATCCACTATCGTACCGATAATCTGCACGTACGACTCCTCGTCCTCTATCTCACGGATCTTCCAAAAACGACTGCGGTCGATATACTTATACGGAAACACATACAGCAAGTCCAACGCCGTCTGCACCTTCAGCGACTGCTTCAGCATCTCTGCACGCTTCGGACCTACACCAGGCAAGTATGTTATATCTCGATTCGCTAATTCCACTATCGAAGACTATAAAAAAGAAAAAACGATAAAGAAACGACCAAAAGACCAAATCAACAACTTAACAAAAAGGGCGACCCGTACGATAGGTCGCCCTTATATTTAGTGAGAGCAATAGGCGATTATTGCAGTTTGAACGATACCGGCAAGGTATACTTCACACGAACTGCCTTTCCACGCTGCTTACCTGGATTCCACTTAGGCATCGACTTGATAACACGGACAGCCTCCTTGTCCAATGATGCATCACCCGACGAACGGACTACCTCTACATCGACTATCGAACCATCACGGTTAACCACAAACTGGCAGATAGCACGACCTTGAATACCGTTCTCTTGAGCAATAACAGGGTATTTCAAGTTCTCACTCAAGTACTTGAACAAACGCTCCGTACCACCTGGGAACTCCGGCATGTTCTCTACAATCACGAACACCGTCTCTACCTCTTCCTCCTCTTCTACTGGCGCTTCTACAGGAGGTGCAACTACCACTGCCTCATCTGCCTTATCCTCTGTCTGAATATCGATGTGCTCAGTCTCTACATCGTTCTCCACGATAGTGAACGCTTCCACTTCTTGTACCGGTGGTGCTGGAGGCGGAGGAGTCGTCTCTTGAGTGGTTTGCTGAATCTCTATCTCTTCCTCGAAGAAGATATCGTCATTGGCGACCTCATACTTGGTGACATCTCTCTCTGTCCACTCAAAGGCCACAAAACAGATACTCAATACGAAAACAAAGCCCATCAACAAGAACGTAAAGTTCTTATTTTCAAGACTTGCCGATGCTGACTTTTTAATCTGCATATCTATCATACCTATAGTGCTTTTTAATGATACATGAATTTCGTTAGCGGTTGCAAATGTACGAAGGATTTCCAATACAACCAAAAAACTGACTATTTTTTTCGAAAATATTTGCAGCAAGGCACATATCGACCATCGTGAGCGCCGTCATAGCCTCCACCACAGGCACGGCTCGAATACCCACACACACATCATGCCGACCCGTAATAGCAATATCTACCACCCCTCCAAAAGCATCCACCGTCTGCTGTTTTATTCGAATACTCGGTGTCGGTTTGAACACCGCATCGAAGTATATCTCCTGCCCATTCGATATACCGCCCAAGATCCCCCCTGCATGGTTCGTCCTATACGGCATCGCATCATTCAGTTCACTCCCACGCAGTGCCACATCCTTAAAACCCGACCCGTACGCAAACCCCTTGCACGCATTGATACTCATCACCGCTGCCGCCAGTCGAGCCTGCAGTTTATCAAATATAGGTTCCCCCACGCCCGCAGGCACACCCTTAACCGAGGTATGCACAATAGCGCCAATACTATCCCCCGCAGCACGCACCTCCTCCAGCAGTCTTATCATACTCTCTTTCTCTGTCTCGCTACCTATCTGCACTATCTTCGACTCCACCGTCACGCCCATCTTCTTTAGCACCTGCTTAGCAATAGCACCTGCCACCACCCGAGCAACCGTCTCCCGAGCCGACGCACGACCACCTCCCGACATCGGAGGAACGCCATACTTACAAGCGTAGGTATAATCGGCATGCCCAGGACGATATCCCCCCTTCAGTGAGGCGTAATCAGCCGCACGAGCCTGCTTGTTCCTTACAATAAAAGCAATAGGCGAACCCAATGTCGCACCCTCATGCAGACCCGACAACCACTCTATCTCATCCTCCTCTTCCTTCGCACGGGGCGAGATAAACGCACTGAACTCGCCCACACGCCCCGCCCTGCGGTCGAGATCGTAGCGAATAGCATCCATATCCAATACCATCTCCGAAGGACAACCATCCAACACGCCTCCTACGGCTACACCGTGCGATTCACCAAAGTCTGTGAAGCGAAAGATACTCCCAATCGTATTCATAATCGTATATCCTAATCGTTAAATTTGCTATTTTTATGCACGCCAAAGGTACAAACATTCCTACACTCTTGCAAATGTCATAAAAAAGACCTACTTTTGCACCTAAATTATAGACCCTATGGAAAACATTGAACGGTACTCACAATTTTGCGCGAAGATCGATGATATACCCGTCTTCATGCAGCCTTGGTGGATGTCGGCTGTTTGCGCCGGTAAGAAGTGGGACATCCTCTTCTCTAACGATGCCGAAGGCAACATCCGTGCTGCCATGCCCTATCTGCATGGCAAGAAAATAGGACTACGATACATCCTCATGCCACAAGAAACGCAGATAGGAGGTATCCTTCTACGCCCCGATATTGCCAACAACCTAAGCGAACTGCAGGCTGTATGCGACGACATAACCGCACAACTGCGTGACCTCCACCTCGCTTATTACTACCAGCAATACCCTCTGCAGTCGCCGCTCCCTATCCTATTCCGTGAGCGTGGCTTCAAAGTGAAAGAACGGGTGACCTACCGCATCGACGACCTAAGCGACCTCGATGCCGTCATCAGCCATTTCTCGAAGAACAAGAAAAGGCAACTGCAGAAAGCACTATCCCTCCACCGTGGCAACGGACTCGACCCCGAGAGTTTCTACCGTTTCCACACCGACTGCCTACAGCAGCAGAAGAAAGACATATCCTACTCCCGCGAGTTCTTCCTTGTACTTGCACAGAAAGCCATAGCACGAGACCAAGCCACCATCATCGACATTCGCAATGCCGATGACCAACTGCTCGCTGCCGCTTTCCTTGTATGGGACAATAAGACACTCTACTACCTCATACCGGCCTACTCGCCCGCCTTCAAGGACTCCGGAGCAAGTGCCCTACTGGCGCTTGAGGCAATAAAGGAAGCACGCACACGAGGCAAGATGTTCGACTTTGAAGGCAGCATACAACGAGGCATAGCCAACCATTATAAGCAGTTTGGCTCTACCCAAACAAAATACTACTCCATACGAAAATACTACCACCCCATCTTTGCTCTCCTGCTCTTAGCGAACAAGATACGCAACTGGTGTAAGTTTTAATGGGATGTTCTAAAAATTGCTTTTGAGATGATTTGTGGAATTTTATTTAGTAGATGGTTGGCTTGAACGAAGGAGCAATGCGAGCATTGTGACTGAGTGAAAGGCAAGCAGATACAAATAAAAAACACAAAGCACTCAAAAAGTGGAGAAACATCCCAATAAATAACAAAATAACGAAACGTGGAATTTTTAGAACATCCCTAATAAATGTCAGTTATAGTAGAACATCTCAATAAGCATATCGGCAAGCAGCATATCCTGCGTGATGTATCGTTGCAGATAGGCGAAGGCGAGGTAGTCGGACTACTCGGACCCAACGGTGCCGGCAAGTCCACCCTCATGAAGATACTCACCGGACTATGGTCGTTCGACTCCGGACGAGTAGAAGTATGTGGCGTCGACATGAGCCGCAACCCACACGATGTGGCTGCTTTTGTAGGCTACCTACCTGAAAACAACCCCCTCTACGAAGAGATGTATGTACGCGAGTATCTGCAGTTTATGTGCGAGTTATCCGGCAAAGACTACAACCGCATGGAGACCCTCATCGACGAGACCGGCATACGACCCGAGATAAGCAAAAAGATAGGACAACTGTCCAAAGGCTACCGCCAACGAGTAGGACTGGCGCAGGCACTGCTGTCCAACCCCCAACTGCTCATCCTCGACGAGCCGACCACCGGACTCGACCCCAACCAACTCGAAGAGATACGCTCCCTTATCCGCAATGCTGCCCAAGGACGAACCATCCTCCTCTCCACACACATCATGCAAGAGGTACACGCAATGTGCTCACGAGTACTCATACTCAACCACGGCGAGATACAGCTCGACACCCCTTGCAACACCGACACCGACCTCGAACAACTGTTCAAAGACTATACACGATAAAGCGAAATTATGAGCGATTTTGACATACGCAACCAGATGACGGAGAAAGAGCAAGACAATGCACTCCGCCCTCTACGCTTTAGCGACTTTGCCGGACAGACCAAGATTGTAGAGAACCTACGCATCTTCGTACAAGCCGCCAAACTGCGTGGAGAGAGTCTCGACCACACCCTCCTCTTTGGTCCTCCTGGACTGGGTAAGACCACCTTGAGTAACATCATTGCCAACGAGTTAGGCGTAGGCTTTAAGGTGACCTCTGGTCCTGTACTCGATAAGCCTGGCGACCTCGCAGGACTACTCACCTCCCTCGAACCAAACGATGTGCTCTTCATCGACGAGATACACCGTCTCTCACCCGTGGTAGAGGAATACCTCTACTCCGCCATGGAGGACTACCGCATCGATATAATGATCGACAAAGGCCCATCAGCACGAACCATACAGATCGACCTCAACCACTTCACCCTCGTGGGAGCAACCACCCGTAGCGGACTACTGACCAGCCCTCTGCGTGCTCGTTTTGGTATCAACTGCCACCTCGAGTACTACGATGCCGATGTCCTGCAAGGCATCGTGCAACGCTCTGCCCGATTGCTCAATGTACCTATCAACAGTCAAGCCGCAGGCGAGATAGCACGACGCAGCCGTGGTACGCCTCGTATCGCCAATGCCTTGCTGCGACGAGTACGAGACTTCGCACAAGTGCGTGGCGATGGGTCAATCGACATGGATATTGCTCAATTTGCCCTCGAAGCACTTAATATCGATACCTACGGACTGGATATCATCGACAATAAGTTGCTATGCACCATCATCGATAAGTTCAACGGTGGACCGGTCGGACTGAACACTATCGCCACCGCTATGGGCGAAGACCCAGGCACCATAGAGGATGTCTATGAACCATACCTCATCAAGGAAGGCTTCATCAAGCGTACCCCACGAGGTCGAGAAGTCACTCAACTTGCCTACAAACACCTCGGCAAGACACCTCTATCATCACAACCATCACTATTTGATAATTAAGCATCGTTAAGCATTATGTCTGATAACGGAGAAATGAAAGGATTGGCTCGTGATACTGCCATCTACGGACTGAGCAGCATCATAGGCAAGTTCCTCAACTGGTTACTTGTACCGCTCTACACTTATGTCCTGCAGAGTCAAGCCGACTACGGCATCGTAACCAACCTCTATGCGTGGACCGCCTTGCTGCTCGTCATACTGACCTACGGCATGGAGACCGGCTTCTTCCGCTTTGCCAACAAAAGCGAACACAACCCTGCACAGGTCTATACCACCATCCTTACTTGTATCGGCACGACCTCTTTTCTCTTTGCCCTACTCTGCTGCCTCTTCGCACGCCCTATCGCCTCTTGGCTGGGCTACGAGAACCACCACGAGTTCATCAGTCTCTTAGCAGTGGTCGTATCGATGGACGCCTTTGCCAGCATTCCCTTTGCCTATCTGCGGTATAAGAAACGCCCACTGCAGTTTGCCGGACTCAAACTGCTGTTTGTGGTACTCAACATTGCCCTCAACCTATTCTTCCTCATCCTTTGTCCGAAGATACAAGACTGGGCAATCATCTCCTGCTGGTACGACCCTAACTATGGCGTAGGGTATGTCTTCCTTGCTAATATCATTGCCACCGGCATACAGACCCTCTGTCTACTCCCTGCTATTCTCGCCGAGAAGTACTCCTTCAGTTGGAGTCTACTCAAAGAGTTGCTGCACTACTCCCTGCCGTTGCTTGTGTTGGGTGTGGCAGGCATCATGAACCAGACACTCGACAAGATACTCTTTCCTTTCCTCTACAAAGGCGAGGATGCACAGGTACAGTTAGGCATCTACGGAGCCTGCTTCAAGGTGGCTATGGTCATGATGATGTTCACACAGGCGTTCCGATATGCCTACGAGCCTTTCGTATTCAGTAAGCATAAGGACAAACACTCCGTAGGTGCTTATGCCGATGCCATGAAGTACTACATCATCTTCTCCTATCTCATTCTGCTCGGCATGATAGTCTACCTCGATATACTCAAGTTCATCGTGGCAGAGTCCTACTGGTCGGGCATGCGAGTCATACCTATCGTGCTCTGGACCTACATCTTCCAAGGCATCTACTTCAACCTATCGTTCTGGTATAAACTGACCGACCAGACCAAGTGGGGTGCCTACTTCTCACTCATAGGACTAGGCATAACACTTGTCCTGCAGATCATCTTCGTACCACGGTTGGGATACATAGCCTCCGCCTTCTCCTGCACCGTATGTTACTTTGTCATCATGCTTCTTTCCTATTTCATAGGCAAGAACCGACTCGTCATACCGTACGACCTCAAGCGTATAGGTTTCTATACCTTATTGATACTAATCTTACTCGCTGTCTACTATGCTGTTCGCCATTTCTGTCCATCCCCGGCCATCGACATGATAGTAGGCACCGTACTCATCATCATCTACCTCTGCGTACTCGTTCGGAAAGACTTCCCTCTCTCTGGACTACCCGTGGTAGGCAAGTATTTTCGTAAGTAATAGATAAATAAACTAACTAACCAACTAAAGCAATAGATATGTTTTCAGGAATAGTCGAAGGGATGGCACAAGTGGTTGCCATCGAGAAAGATAGAGAGAACATGCACTTCACGCTCCGCTCACCTTTTGCAGAGCCACTGCATATCGACCAGAGCGTGGCACACAATGGCGTCTGCCTCACCGTGGTCAAGATGGATAAAGACCTCTATGTCGTCACTGCCATGCTTGAGACCTTGCAGCGAACCAATCTGGGACTACTGCAGGTAGGTGACCTCGTCAATGTGGAACGGTCTATGCTCCTGCAAGAGCGACTCGACGGGCATATCGTGCAAGGACATGTCGACCAGACTGCAGTATGTATCGAAAAAAAAGATGCCGATGGCAGTTGGTACTATACCTTCCGTTACCAGTTCCAACCCGAGATGGCGCAACGGGGCTACTTCACAGTCGACAAAGGGTCGGTCACCGTCAACGGCGTCAGCCTCACCGTATGTAACCCGACGCAAGACACCTTCACTGTGGGTATCATACCCTACACGCACGACCACACCAACTTTTGCCGTATCGAAGTAGGTACAGTAGTCAACATCGAGTTCGACATCATCGGCAAGTACGTCGCCCGCCTCACCCAACTCGGACAATAAAGAACCTAGGCAATCCTATTCTATGGGCTAATACGGTGAGTATTAACCTAATAGACAAGGTCGCCTTCGCTACCATGAGAGAGCATTTTGGATATGATGTATCTAAGTGCAGGGAACTGCTATTTCGATAATCTACGCCCTATCAACAAGCTTCTCGCCAAGCAACTGCTTCCGTTGTATAACTCTCAAGTGTTCACCTAACGAACAAGTCAACTACTCAATCTATAATAGGTGGTTAATTGTTATTTGCTTGTTGTAGCTTATAAATTTCCTTTTGGTGTTCTATCTCTTTACGTAGTTCTTCTTCTGATGGGAGATAGAGTTTATATTTGGTTGCAAATAGTTGTTCGTTGCCTTTCAAGATGGAATATCGCGCAATATCCTCGTCTGTTTCGCTACACAGCAAAATACCTATCGTAGGATTATCTGTATCTGTCCGTTTCAACTCATCAAACATACGAACATACATATCCATTTGCCCAACATCTTGGTGAGACACTTTTCCAATCTTTAAGTCTACTAGCACATAACATTTGAGGATAACATTATAGAATACTAGGTCAATATAATAATCTTGAGCCGCTGTACGGATAAGTTGCTGTCTTCCCATAAAAGCAAAACCCTTGCCAAGTTCCATAATGAAGTCCTGCAAATGAGAAATAATGGAGTTCTCTAGATCGGATTCCGAAAATCTCTCATCTCTCTTAAATCCAAGAAACTCGGCGATAACCGGATTCTTGATGATTTCGGTTTTGTCGGTTGATAACGATGTTGTTTCTTGTGTTTGTAACTGCGGTTGTGATAGATGTCTCTCAAAATATTGTGTACTAATATTCCTATCAAGTGTGCGTACGCTCCACATCTGAGCCGATGCTTCACTTAGATACCAACGAATAGCGGTTCATCGCTTACTCTAAGAGCACGAAAGATATGTGTCCATGTAAGATTTGGAAACCGCGATTTCCAAATGTCATAATCAGGAAATATAGTGTAGAACTTTCTAAATGAGCGCAAGTACCTCGGTGAATAACTATCGCCATAGTCCTTGGATAATTGATTGGATAAGAATTCAATAAGTTGCGAACCATAGTCAGCACGCTTCTGTCCATGCTGCTCTTCATCAACAATTCGTTTACCAATATGTCAATACGTGTCAATCATTGCGGCTCCTACAGCCTGATAAGCTTGTTGTTTACCTCGCTCAATGATTCGCTTGATATCACTAACGAATGTAGAGGTATTTGTTAATTCGCTACCCATCTTATAGTTCAATTGACTTTACGGCTGCAAAGTTATAACAATGCAGCGAGATATGCAAATGATATATGCAAATGTTGAATTATAAGATGAACTTACTCCTACGACTTACGCCCTACGGGACTTATGGATATACTATAAACGCAGGGCTATCGAACTTGGTGTACGAGCGCCTGCGGTAAAGGGAAAGGTATGAGAGATTATAGAAGGTTGAGGGCTTCCTGTAGGTTGCAGACTACCCAAGTAGCAGACTGTCCATCGGGCAAGGCATTGTCGGTATCACGAATCCATATCTGGTCGATACCCACGCCTTTGGCACCGGCTATATCGCTACTGTAGGAGTCGCCTATCATCACCACCTCATCGGCACGCAAACCATTGAGTGCCAACGCATGCTCATAGATAGCAGGCTGCGGTTTCTGTATACCTACCTCCTCGCTCAGTACGATATGCTGGAAATACGGACGGAGTCCGGAACGGTCGATCTTCTGATACTGCACCTCGATAAAACCGTTGCTGATGATGGTCAGTGGATAACGCTCTGCCAAGAGCGGAACGACCTCTGCGGCATAAGGCATGAGTGAGAAATAGTCGGTTGTCAACCGACAGAAATCGTCCCCTATCTGCCGTGCCAGGGTCTCAAGACTATCCTTATCCATGCGGCATATCTCGCTCTGCTGCAGAGGATAACAAAAACGCTCTAACTGCAACTGTTCCTTGCTGATCTTATCCTCGCCATACAAGTCCCAGAGGTACAGGTTATGCGCCTCGTAGATAGTGAAATAGGTATCGAAAGAAGGATAGAACCGAGAGAGGTCATACTTCACATACAGGTCTTGCAAAGCATGCTCTGCCGAGTGTGTGAAGTCACCTATAGTATTGTCCCAATCAAGAAAAACCGCCTTATACTTACGCTCTGCCATCCCTACTCCGTTTTACCAGCCACACACATCACTATCTCGCCTTTGGCAGGGCACTGTTTGAAATGATCTATCAGTTCCGCTAAGGTGCCACGGCAGGTCTCCTCGTGTATCTTACTGATCTCACGACTCACACTCGCCCGACGGTCGGCACCCAACACGGCAGCCAACTGTTCCAAGGTCTTTTGCAGACGGAACGGCGACTCGTAGATGATCATCGTATGCTCCTGCTCGGCAAGAAGTGCCAACCGTGTCTGTCGACCTTTCTTCTGCGGCAAGAAACCCTCGAAATAGAATCTATCACAAGGCAAGCCGCTGTCGACCAATGCCGGCACGAAGGCCGTTGCACCTGGCAGGCACTCTACCTCCACACCTCGCTCTACGCATGCCCGCACCAACATGAAACCAGGGTCACTGATACCTGGCGTACCTGCATCGGAGATAAGCGCCACGGTCATACCGGCTGCGATACGGTCTGCCATGTCGTCAGATGTCTCGTGCTCATTGAACTTATGATGGGAACGCAAGGGCGTGTGGATATCGTAATGTTTCAGGAGCACCGAGGAGGTACGCGTGTCTTCTGCCAAGATAAGGTCTACCTCTTTCAATACACGCAATGCCCTCAAGGTGATATCCTCGAGGTTACCTACAGGCGTAGGCACAACATACAACACCGAAGGCGAAGCCGGACGACTACTCATGACAAGGGTGTTCTACTATCAGTTGGCAAAACGACGATTAAGCAACGACATGAACAACTGCGTTGCCTGACTCTCACTGTCCCAATGGAAATGCTTCTCGATATACGCTTTTGCCTCGTCTAACGAGTCCATCTTATTGAGTGCATCGATAGTCTTGTTCATCTTCTCTCCGTCGGAGGCAAACAACTCACGCTGGAACAAGAAACGATCACCTATGCTGATGGCTTTGCGTATATCGCTAATAGGTGGTGCCGAAACACTGTTTTTCTCCGCATTGGCAGGTTCTGAGTGCGTCTCCTCTTTTGCTTGGGGCACGAACACCGGTTCTTGCGCCGTGGTTGCCTCCTCTGCAGGACGAAACTCCACCTCATGCACCTCTTGTACAGGTTTCTCTTGCACAGGCTTCTCTTGTACGGATACCTCTTGTACGGGAGCCTCTTGCGCAGGGGTTTCTTGTACTGGTACTTCCTGATTAGAGAGTTCCACGATAGGCTGCGAAGCAGGCTGTACGGGTTTCTCCTCTGCAGGCGACTCTAACACCTCATCCAAAGGCTGGTCTTCATCAGCAACCAACAGTTCAACCTCTACCTCTGGCTCTTTATTGGCAAGTTCTTCGAGTTGACCACGAAGGGCTTCTATCTCATGCTCTGCCTTGTCTAAACGATCGGTCAAGACACGCAACTGCTGCTCAAGAGACGAAGTATATTCTTGTAACGATTCAATCCAATTCATAGTATCTATACCTTTCTATTCTCATTATACGGCTACTTTCTCAAGCCATTTGACCATACCAAACATGATACCCATTGAGACGACACATACGCCAAAGAATACTGCCCAGCAGTATTGTATAGGCCATGCGTTATACATCACCGGTCCGACCCATATCATCAGGTTACCCAGTGCCGTAGCACCTAACCACAGACCTTGGCACAGACCTACCATGTTGCGAGGGGCTACCTTGCTGACGAAGGACAATCCAAGAGGTGAGATGAACAACTCAGCCACTGTCAAGAAGAAATAGGTAACGATAAGTACCCATGGTCCAGCTTTACTCAGTCCTGCCGCAGCCATAGCATTCGAGTCCATGGCACGGAAAGCCTCGCCCGAGGGATAACCCATCTTTGCAGAGTATAACATCAAGAACAAGTATGCACATGCAGCAATACCCATACCCAAACCGATCTTACGAGGGGTAGAGATACTCTTTCCCTTGCGTGCCAGAGCACCGAACACGAGCATGATGATAGGCGTGAGGATGATAACAAAGAACGGGTTAAGGGCTTGCCATATCTCGGGGGCTATCGACTGCGTATCGACAAAGTCACGCGCGAAGACGGAGAGTGACTGACCGTTCTGGTGGAACGAGAACCAGAAGAAGATAGCCACACCCAATACAGCAAACAAGGCATACATACGCTGCTTGATCTCCTTTGCCATAACTGCTTTCTCCTCTGCGGTATAGTTAACCACAGCCTCCTCTGCTTTCTTAGCAGGTTGCGGGAACATCTTCTTGGTGCAGAGGAATATGATGAGCGATATCAGCATGGCGAGTACCGAAGCGATGAACGAGAGGTGGATACCAGTATTGAACACATGGATATAATCTTGGCAGAAAACAGCCATATCGGTTACCGAATAGCCTTCTGCCACAGCCTTACTCAATGTCTCGGTGAACTTAGGAGTCAGTTCTCCGTTGCTGAGATACTGATGGCACAGAGCAGGCATATCGGCATTGTAGACAAAGTCGTGCACCTTCAGCCACCACTGACGAAGCAATGGGGCTACGAACGGTGCTACCAATCCGCCAATATTGATAAACACATAGAAGATCTGGAAACCTGAGTCACGCTTATCCTTAGCCTTAGCCTCAGCCAATGCCTCTGGACCTTTATCGGCAGCCTCAGCCTCCAACTCGTCGTACATCTTACCTACAATAGCCTGCAGGTTGCCTTTGAACAATCCGTTACCAAAAGCGATAAGCAGCAAGGCAAAGCAGGTAAACAGCAGCACCGCCCACCATGTGCTGTCGCCATCGGTCTGACCGAACACGGGTACGGCTAAGGCTACATAGCCCAGCGCCATGATGATAAGTCCCCACTGAATTGTCTTGTTATAGTTCTGCGTCTTATCGGCAATCAGACCGCCTACGAGGCTCAATACATAGATACCGCAGTAGAAGACAGAGTAGATGACACCGGCTGTTGCATCCGACAGTCCGAACTTAGACACAAGGAACAGCAGCAGTACGGCATTCATGATATAATAGCCGAAACGCTCGCCCATGTTGGCGAGGGCTGCAGGGATTAACCCTTTAGGGTGACTCTTAAACATAGATTATGCTTGATTATTGCTTGATTATGCTTGATTATTGCTTGATAAACTGGAAGGCATCGTTCTGCACGAGCAGGATATAAGTGCCAGCCGAGAAACTCGACACATCGACTGTGGTAGCACCTTCGGTAAGTGTAGAGGTCTGCACCAGACGACCAGAGAGGTCATAGATACGAACATCTGTACCCTTTGCATTCACTATCGACAATTGTCCAAGCGTTGGGTTAGGATAGATTGACACGCTCAACTCTTGTTGTGCATCATTGCTTGTACCAGGGGTTGGTATATCGGCAGTGGTATACTCTACATGCTGTACCTTGTCGAGGGCTTCTTGATAAAGCGCCACGCCTAACTGATCGATCACATAGATCGAGTCGCCGTGGTAAACCACTTTGCCAATCGCAGCCAATGCTTCTTGTTTGGCATTACCGGTCAATGGTACAACTCGCAGCGACAGATCCGCTGCCATCACACTCGCTGCACTCAGCAAGAGCCCCAAGAGAATCGTGTGTAATCTCATATTCATATTGTTTTGCTAGTTATTATTTATCATCTCTTTTGTACTGCGTTGTTCGTGTGGTTTTCTCAAAATAGACCCAATAACACAGCATGCAAATTTCCAACGGGCAAAGATAAAGCATTTTTCTGAAACCTGCAAATGGGGAG
>CAYNMA010000052.1:0-2504 GCA_964398075.1 uncultured Bacteroides sp.
TAATAAGTAAAAACATGCCCAAGTTGCCTTTATTCAATACGCCACAGGCGTCCGTTTAAGTCGTCCGTTTATAACTTTTTTGATGCGGTTGCCCTGATAATCTACATAACAAACCTATCAGTCCTATTCGTTCCATTAGTCCTATAAGCCCTAGCTCACCACTATCCTACAACTCCTGCACCAAACGAACAGATAATCCCCAAAGCATCAAACGATTACTTCTTGGACCTATGCTGCTGCTTCCATAAATTATAGAGCCTCCTGTGTTAGTATTGAATTTCGTACTTGCCCAATATTCTCCAGCACTCATCCACCTTAACCCATAACGAGCACCGGCTGCAGGTAAGAAAACGGCACCGGCTGCCTCCATCTTACTCCATTCATCAAGTGTATAAGAATTAGTTAAATACGGACTAGTTGATGTATCATCACCACTTGACATGTTGTCTGTATGACGATGGTATTCATCATAACTATTATCCCATTCATATCCGCCATCCGTACATGACGTGAATTGAATACCTGTCGGACATGTCCAAGTATCAGGAAGAAGTACTAACCCATTTATGCCATTGACCGAAGCGAGTCCAATAAGTTTCTCTGCATTGGTGCGCGTATGGAAAAGATAATACCATTCATCGTTCGAGAGAGTGCGCCACGTATTGCCATCGCCGATATTATTACCCCAATCTACGAATGTTCCATCATATTCACTAGATGAAGAAGAACTGCTGACACCATAAGACACTGCCGTATTATCAGAACTCCACCCGAAGAGGTCAATAGTGTCTGCAAGGACATTCTCACCAGAGGCATTCGTTGTGATATTCCCACTGCCTATCGTGTCATACTGATGCTCCGCAAAGCCCCATGTCTTTGTCGACTGCACATACTGCAAGTTACCCTTCGAGAAACGCACTTGCTTATCGGCTGCAACAGAGAAACTGCCCTTCAACGCATCCTCTTCCACACAATAGTTGACATACACCGTCTTTATCACAGTATCATGTACTACCACCACATGCGGCAGCACCAAGTGCAATGTGTCACCACCCTCTATCTCTCCATATTTTAGACTATCTATCTGACTTATCGACTGAGCCACTACAGCACGACCATTCAACCACACTACCTGATTCATCTGACCATACCCAAGCAGACTCCACACTGCCACGGCTAAAAGAATAACATACCTTTTCATACTATTGATTGTTTATGATTAGACTATCTTATATGCCCAACAAACTCTACAACTCCTGCACCAACCGCACTGTACGACCATAGTTTCTGGCACTTATATCACCGGCGGCAAATAACCAATTATTGAAGAATAATAGGTGTTCCGCGGTAGCAGACGAATATGTGCTTGAGAAACACCCTCCATTAAGTTGAACCCCCATTACTTTTACCCCTTCACGGAAACCGGCTGCAGGGATAAACACAGCACCGGCTTGCTCCATTTGTCGCCATTGAGAAAGAGTGAAAGTCTGAAAGTCTGTATATGTTTCCCAGTCACTCGATTGGACACCACTTTTGAAAGTGATACCTGATGGACAAGTCCAATCGTCGGGTAGCAGAATAAGCCCATTGGCGTATCGTGAACTATCTGCATTAAGGTAGATACATGCAATGCCATACTTGGAACTTGCATCTGTACGAGTCTGACTTAGATATACCCACTCATCTTTTGACAGCGTACGCCATGTGGTACCATCACCGACAGCCGTTCCCCAATCAACAAAGTTACCACTATAATCAGAACTATTGTCGGAGGTGCTTATTCCCCATGAGAAAGTGTCATTATCAGTACTCCAACCAAACAAGTCTATCTTATCAGCAAGAGCCGTACCACTTTTGGTAATACCGTTATAAAAGTTATTATTCTCCACAGTCCCACCAACCACATTGTCAGTACCTATCATCTCATACTGCTCATTAGCAAACTCCCACGTGTTGGTGGACTGAGTATATTGCAAACAACCCTTTGAGAATATTACTTGTTTGTTTGCCGAAACCGAGAAAGCACCTTTCAATGCATCTTGCTTGATATAGACCGTGTCGTGTATATAGGCTTTCACCGTGTCATACACATAGACTTTTACTGTATCATGCACAATATGTGTGATATGACGAGGTAGAATGAGATGGAGTGTATCAGCATCCATGTCATCCGACGTAGGAAAGGTGATACTGTCGATATTAGTAATGGGCTGCGCATGCTGCACACGACCATTGTTCCACACTACTTGATTACTCTGTGCGTATGACAGCAGACTGCACATTGCCACTGCCAAAAGGAGAATGACTTTCTTCATGATGTTTGTTGTTTTCGTTATCGGGGGCAAAGATAGAAAACATTTTGCAAACATGCAACTTTTAATATAACATCTCCCCACAAAGACCTTATACCGAGCCAAACATTTTGCGCTCAGCGGTAAATTCCGCCCTACAAATTTTGCGCTCAGCGGCAAATCTCACCGGAAAAATTTTGCGCTCAGCGGTAA
>CAYNMA010000052.1:2604-16558 GCA_964398075.1 uncultured Bacteroides sp.
AAATCTCACCGGAAAAATTTTGCGCTCAGCGGTAAGTGCTTGCATAATCAAATAATAATCAGTACCTTTGCAGCGAATTAAATGAAAGTGCTATGTCCAGACGAATCTTTAGGCGTAAAGCCTACCAGAAAATGCTGCAATGGAAGACAACGGCAGCAGGTAAAAGTGCATTGTTGATAGAGGGTGCACGCCGTGTGGGGAAGTCTACTCTTGTACGTAGTTTTGCCGAGCAAGAGTACGACTCGTACCTCCTAATAGACTTTGCTAACTTGCGACCGGATATACTAGAGTTGATAGTTAACAACATTACGAACATCGACTATCTCTTCGTGCGATTGCAGGTTATCTACAATGTTGTACTGAAGGAACGCAAGTCGGTGATTATCTTCGATGAAGTACAACTGCAGCCTTTAGTGCGGCAGGCAATCAAATATCTAGTGGCAGATGGTCGGTACGACTATATCGAGACAGGGTCACTGATTAGCATCCGTAAGAACGTGCAGAACATTGTTATCCCGAGTGAGGAAGAGCGTATACAGATGTACCCAATGGACTATGAGGAGTTCTGTTGGGCGTTAGGAAATGACAATACGATGACTCTACTTCGACAGATGTATGATAGTCATCAACCTTTAGGCAATGCCACACATCGACAGTTGATGCGAGACTTCCGTTTATATATGCTAGTCGGGGGCATGCCGCAAGCAGTAAACGAGTATATCGAGACCAAGAACCTGCAAAAGGTAGATACCATCAAGCGCCGCATTCTGAATCTCTATGCCGATGACTTACACAAACTAGACTCTACCGACAAGCTGCGGGCACTGTTCTTATCCATCCCTTCTGAACTGAGTAAGAACACCTCACGCTATCAAGCTTCCACAGTAATTGAGAATGTGAAGCAATATCAAATGCAGGAGATGCTAGAGACCTTACGTGAGAGTATGCTAGTGAATATCGTCTACCAGTCATCAGACCCTAATGTAGGACTAGCACTCACGGCAGACCGCACACGCTATAAGATGTTTCTTGTAGATACAGGTCTGTTTGTTACATTGGCATTTTGGGATAAAGACTTCACCGAGAACATCATCTACGAGAAGCTATGGGCGGATAAGTTGAATACCAACTTAGGATATATTTACGAGAACATGGTGGCGCAGATGCTCCGAGCCGCAGGATATGAGTTGTATTATCGCACCTTCCAAGATACAAACAGCCATAGCTACGAGGTAGATTTTCTGCTCTCACAAGGCAACAAACTAGTTCCTATAGAAGTGAAGTCGTCAGGGTATAAGACGCATAAGTCTTTGGACATGTTCTGCGAGAAGTACTCCGCTCGGATAGATAAGCGCATCTTACTTTACACGAAAGACTACCAGAAAGACGGTGCCACACTTTGTGTACCCGTCTACATGACCCCCTTCTTGTAACAGATCCAAAGTAAAGACAGCCGAATCTTGTAACAAATCCAAAGTAAAAACGGATGAATCTTGTAACAAATCCAAAGTAAGAAGGGACTATTTAGGGCGAAAATGTGTGGAAATACACACATTTTCGCCCTGAGCATTCGAGCAAGATTGTCTCAGCACTGTCTCAAATCTGTCTTAAAGCTGCCTCAACGTTGCCTCAAGACTGCCTTAGCATGGCAGTCCAACATGTAAGAACATCGCTTATAAATCTTGAACTAAACGCACCGCTTGTGACGTGTAATATAATTGAGAGAACTGTGTAACACTTTTACTAGTAAACAAAATGCCGTAGATATCTCCTTCATCATTCTTCGTACTAGACCAATAGTAACCGGCAAACTGTACATACATCACATTTGTTCCTAAGCGAGAGCCACCTGTCGGCAAGAATACGGCACCGGCTTGTTCTAACTGTCGCCATTGCGATACTGTGAATGTTTGTTGTACTGCATACGCTTGAGGGACAGGACTACCACTTGTTGTCACTCCTCTCTTGAAAGTAACGCCACTTGGACAAGCCCATTCATCAGGAAGAATAACCAATCCATTAACATATTGTGAACCATCTGAGGTTAGATTGATACGAGCTACACCATACAGACTATCTGCGTTGGTGCGAGTTTCAAAGAGATATTCCCACTCCTCGTTTGTAAGAGTTCGCCATGTGATACCATCGCCGAGATTCACACCCCAATCCACAAAGGTGTCACTATAATCACCTGTATTTGTCGAAGTGGTAACTCCCCATGATGTTGCAGTGTTAGTAGTACTCCAACTAAACAGGTCGATTCTATCAGAGATATCTGTACCTGTAATAGAATTGCCACTAGAAGTACTAGTCTTAACAGTTCCACCCGTTACATTGTCGGTGCCAAGCATATCGTATTGATGACGTGCAAACACCCATTTGTTAGCAGACTGGGAGTATTGTAAGTTGCCTTTTGCGAAATGCACTTGCTTCCCATCACCAACAGTGAACACTCCTTCCAAAGCACCTTCTGCATAGCAGTAGTTGACATATACGACCTTCTCTACTGTATCCGTTTTCACTATCCGAAGGGTGTCATGAATAACGACAGTATCATAGATATACACTTCTTTCGAACGTGGCAAGATGAACTGTAGCGTATCACTCTCGGACACCCTATTGGGGAAGGTGAGGCTGTCCACGTTGACGATAGGCTGCGCATATTGCATACGCCCGTTGTTCCAGACCATCTGATTGGTCTGTCCATAAGACAGCAGACTGCATACAACTACTGCCAAAAGGGTAATGACTTTTTTCATTGTGATTGTTGTTTATTACGGCTTCACCGTATTGATGTTTTATGTTGCCCTAGTCATTCATACTAGGCTGCCTCAAGACTGCAGCCTGGTATGCCCGGACATCGCTTTATAAATCTTTCACTAAACGTACCGCCTGCCCATTGTTGCGACCGCTGTAGCCCTGCGGATTGAAGTGGCTGCCGCTGAAGATGAAGTTGTACGCGTCGTACGTGCCGTTCGCCGTACTCGACCAGTAGTGGTAGCCGTTGGCCTGAGCAGTGCTCACGCTCGCCTCGTAACGGCCGCCTGCAGCAGGTAGGAATACTGCACCCGCTTGCTCTAACTGCTGCCACTCGGTAAGGGTGAATGTGTTGTGTGAGAGGTTATCACCATTTGAATTGTAGTAGTAATTACCACTTTGGTCAGTAAGTCCCTTTGTAGTACTTGGGGTGAAAGTAATTCCTGCTGGGCAAGTCCAATTATCAGGAAGTATAATCGTACCATTTATTCCATTGACAGAACCAAGTCCAAAGAGCGTAGCAGCATTGGTACGTGTAAAGAATAAGTAGTACCACTCATCTTTGCTCAATGTGCGCCACGTGTTGCCGTCTCCGATATTCTTACCCCAATCTACGAAGTCACCACTATAATCACCCGTTTTACTAGAGATGCTGATACCCCATTGAGCAGTAATATTGTCGGCACTCCAACCGAAGAGGTCTATCTTGTCTGCAAGTGCGCCATTGTTAACATTTGCCTCTCCGAGTATCTCGTACTGCTCATTGGCGAACTCCCATTTCTTGGTGGACTGGGTGTATTGCAGGTTACCCTTTGAGAAACATACCTGTTTGTCTGCGTCAACACTGAAAGCACTGACCGTGGTGATGGTGATGGCATCGGGTTTGAGATAGAGAGTGTCGTGCTTTTCTATAGTTATCGTTTCATATACAGTACGAACAATCGAGCGTGGTAGGATAAAATGCAACGTATCGCTCTCGGACACCCTATCGGGGAAGGTGAGGCTGTCTACATTGACGATAGGCTGCGCATATTGCATACGCCCGTTGTTCCAGACCATCTGATTGGTCTGTGAATATGACAGCAGACTGCATACGACTACTGCCAAAAGAGTGATGACTTTCTTCATTGTGATTGTTATTTAGGATTATCGGGGGCAAAGATAGTAAACATCTTGCAATAATGCAAATCCTCTCCACAAAACCTTCACACTTTCAAACGACTACTACTATCTACCCTCTCTACTACTCTCAACTAACCCCTCTCCACTGCACTCAATACTAAACACTCAACTAATTCACCACGTGCATGGCGGCTTTGGCGGCATGCTGTTGGGCTTCTTTCTTGGTGTGACCTGCGCCTTGCGCCACTACCTGCTCGTTTACCTTCACGCCATAGACGAAGGTATGTTGGTCGTTCTCGGCATCATACGACTCATTCAGTTGGCAAAACGACACTTGCTGATGTTGATGTTGTCCCCACTCCAACAGTTTCGATTTGAAGTCGGTCTCTTGCTGCGGCATACATAGTCGCCTAGCCGTCTTATCCAACAGATACCGCTCTATAAACGCCTTAGCACGGTCAAACCCATCTACCATATAGATTGCCCCAACCAATGCCTCAAGTGAGTTACCATACACATCCTCGGCGTTCTTGCCCAGCGGCACCGACTTATCGAGATGCTGATGCAGTCCCAACTGTCGAGCCACCATATTGAGTCGGTCTCGACATACTAATCGTGCACGGAAAGAAGTGAGTTGCCCCTCTGAGGACTGACGGAAATGTTGGAATAGAAAATCGCCCACAACTAATGATATAACGGCATCGCCAAGGAACTCCAGTCGTTCATTGCCCTTACCATCGACCGACTTATGTCGCAAAGCAAGGATATAAGGTGCCATGCGTTTGGGCTTATAGCCTAAGATATTGAATAGAAACAGATAAGGCTCGGTGTCCTTTTTAACACCGAACCTACTCTTTATGTTCCATATCAAACGAGGAAGGAGTGGCATCACATCCACTTCTTGAATACAACGCAAGCATTGTGTCCGCCAAAACCGAAGGTGTTGGACAAGGCATAACGGACAATACGCTCTTGCGGCTTATTGAAAGTGAAGTTCAAGGCAGGGTCGAGTTGTTCATCTACATCATCGTCACTATGATTGATAGTAGGTGGCACTATATCATTCTGCACGGCAAGGATAGTGGCACAAGCCTCAATAGCACCTGCAGCACCCAGTGCATGACCTGTCATGGACTTGGTGGAACTGATATTCAGTCGGTGAGCATGTTCTCCAAAGAGTGTACTGATAGCGTGAGCCTCAGCCACATCGCCTAACGGAGTGGATGTACCATGCGCATTGATATAATCGATATCGGTGAGTTCTGCCCCTGCATCTTCTATGGCTAAGCGCATCACCTCCATAGCACCTATTCCTTGTGGGTCAGGTGCCGTCAAGTGATAGGCATCCGCCGTCATAGCCTCTCCCACCATCTCGGCATAGATATGTGCACCACGAGCCACTGCGTGCTCATACTCTTCGAGTACGATACAAGCGGCCCCTTCTGCTAACACGAATCCGTCACGGGAAGCGGAGAAAGGACGTGAAGCGGTAGTAGGACTATCATTACGTGTAGAGAGCGCGTGCATCGAGTTGAAACCACCTATACCACTGGGTTCTACACTTGCCTCACTACCACCAGTCAAGATGATGTTGGCCTTTCCTAACCGCAATTGATTGAAGGCTTCGCACAGTGCGTGATTCGATGAAGCACAAGCCGATAATGTAGTGAAGTTCACGCCACGCAGACCATACTTCAATGAGATCTGTCCGGCTGCAATGTTACTTATTACCTTAGGGATAAAGAACGGATTATAGCGAGGCGTACCATCGCCTGTGGCAAAAGAGGTAATCTCTTCTTCGAGAGTATGCAGACCACCCATACCGCTACCCCACACTACACCTATTCGACCTTTGTCCTCTTGTTCGAGGTCGAGATGGGCATCGGTAAGGGCTTGCCCTGCCACATAGAGGGCATACTGTGCAAAGAGGTCCATCTTATGCGCCTCTTTGCGGTCTAAAAAAGAAGAAGCATCAAAGTTCTTCACTTCGCAAGCGAACTGCGTGCGGAACTTTGATGCATCGAAATGTGTAATAGGACCTGCACCACTCTCTCCTTGGAGCATAGCGTTCCACATAGAGTGTACATCATTCCCGATAGGAGTGATTGCGCCTAATCCTGTTACTACAACTCTCTTCAAATTCATTTGGCTAAATTAGAGGGCAGCCTGAGCTGAGCCTTCTCGATGTAAGCGATAACATCACCTACAGTAGCGATATGCTCTGCGTCTTCTTCAGGGATTTGTAGACCAAACTCTTTCTCAAACTCCATAATCAACTCAACAGTGTCCAACGAATCAGCACCGAGGTCGCTTGAGAGGTTAGCCTCTGGTGTTACAGTTGATTCTGCTACACCTAACTTGTCTACAATAATAGCCTTTACTTTGTTCTCAATTTCTGACATAATGCATTCTATTAAGTTAAACGTTCTCTTTTTTGTCAAGTAAAGCACCCCGAAAAAGGCTACTCTACTATTCAGCAAAAAGCGGTGCAAAGTAACAACATTTTGCTGACATACACAAGTAACTGACCAAAAACTTCAATTTCGTCCCTTAATCTCCCTATCAATCAAGGGTAAGCGTAACGACTCCGAGGTATGCTCCCGACTTACCCATCTGCGTGAGAAGGACATCGTGTCCATCGAGGTCTTGTACATGGCGGTCGACTACCATCTTATGCGTATGAGCACCAATGATGACATCTATGTTACGACTGTTCTGCGCTAACCACATATCGCATATATAAGAGCAGTCGACATCGGTACCTAAGTGCGAGAGACAGATAACCACATCACAATGTTTCTTGTTCCTTAGTAAATCAGCCGTCTCGTTAGCAATAGGCAATGGGTCGATCCATTGTAGAGGAGCAAAGTTCTGTGGGGTTATCAATCCATCGGGTTGCACGCCTAATCCGAATATACCTATCTTTACGCCCTTACGACGAAGGATGATATACGGTTTAACTAACCTCTCAAGCGGTGTACCTTTCACTACATAGTTGGCACAGACAATGGGGAAGTTGGCTTCGGATAGGATAGCCGCAAGGGTGTCGATACCATTATCAAATTCATGGTTACCGAGCGTAGCGGCATCGTAGTGCATACGATTGAGTGCATCGACCTCTACATGCCCATTAAAGAAATTGAAGTAAGGCGTACCTTGTGAGAAATCACCTGCATCGAGCAAAAGTAACTCTGGGTCTTGTTGACGGTACTGCTCTATCAACCCCATGCGTCGTGCATATCCGCCAAGCCCTCCATTGCGCGAGCCTTGTGCTATAGGTTCTACTTGCGAGTGGGTATCGTTGGTATGGAGGATGAGTAGTTGTACGGGGGTATTGACCGTATTCACGGCTTTGTTATACCCTGCAAGAGCCACAGCAAAAGCAAGCAGGGTGATACAAGTAAGGGTGATTGTTTTCTTGAGAGGAGTGTTCATATCGATAGGATTAGAGTAGTTGTCGGCAGAGGTCGGCATCATCAATCAGACAGAGGATGCGTTTGCCATCGGGCGTATAGGTATGATTCGGCAGCGAGAACAATTTATCGAGCAATGCCTGCACCTCGGTGTCGGTTAGCACTTTGCCGCAGTTGGCTGCCATATCGTTAGCGAGAGAGGAAGCGATAAGGTCCTCCCAGTGTTCTTGTACGGTAGCAGTATGACTACTAACACGCTGAATGATGTTCACCAATGCCTTTGAGGCAAGAGAAGCATCGAGTGCAGCAGGCACGGCATTGATAGCAAACGAGTTGGGTGCAGCACGGTTAATATCAAAGCCTACCGCATCGAGTTGGTCTTGTATCTCAAGTATAGTCTGCGTATCCTCTTGCGTGAAGTCGAGTATATCGGGAAAGAGCACTTGCTGCTTTACTCCTTTCTTATTGTGTATCTGCTGCAGAACCGTTTGGTAGAAGATAGCCATGTATGCCCTCTTCTTGTCAATGAGCAACAACCCATCTGCCATAGGACAGAGGAGATAGTTCTCCTTATATTGGAAAGCCTGTTCGGGTTTTGCTATCTCTGTTGGGGCAGTCTCTTCGGGAGTCCATAGTTGTTCTTGTGGGCGTGTAGGATAGAGTTGTTCCCAATGCTGCGGAGCCGTATGCGGTTGCTCCGTGTTCCCTTTCTGAAAAGGGTTGTAAGTAGGATTGACATTGACTACAGGCGGCCGTACTTCGGTATACGTACCTGCAGCGGGTATATCTATATCGCCTTCCCGATTGAAGTCGAGTGAGGGTACTAAGTTGAACTTCCCTAACGACTCTCGTACAGCAGCTTGCAGTATCTGCCAGATAGGTTGTTCATCAGCGAACTTAATCTCGGTCTTCGTAGGGTGAATATTGATATCGATCGAGTCGGGCTGTACTGCAAAGTAGATGAAGTACGATGGGTTATGGTCGGGCGGGAGCATACCTGTGTAGGCGGACATCACAGCCTTATGAAAGTAAGGGTGCTTCATGTAGCGTCCATTGACAAAGAAGTACTGCTGTGGAGTCTTAGACGCATTCTCGGGTTTACCTATAAAACCGGCAATAGAGACCATAGGTGTCTCCGCTTTTAGGTCAACTAATTGGCTGGCGTACTTATGCTGCGACTTACCAAAGATAGCATCGATACGCTGCTTGGTAGTAGCAATCGGCAGGTCGAACAGTATCTCCTCATCGCTGACAAAGAGGAAGTGCACTTGCGGATAGACTAAAGCAATCCGGTAGAAGTCGGTTATGAGGTTACGCAGTTCAGTAGCGTTGGTCTTAAGGAAACGGCGACGTGCAGGTACATTAAAGAATAGATTCTTCACCTTTAGGCTTGTGCCTTTGGCACCCGAAGTGAAGTCTTGCCGTATGACATTAGAGCCTTCTATCTCAAGATAGGTAGCGGTCTCGTCCTCTTGCCGGCGGGTAAGCAGTTCTATTTGCGCCACAGCCGCAATAGAAGCAAGAGCCTCTCCACGGAAACCCATGGTGTGTAGGTTAAAGAGGTCGGTTGCATCTTTTATCTTGGAGGTAGCATGCCGTTCAAAAGCCATACGAGCATCGGTAGCACTCATACCTTTGCCATCGTCGATGACTTGCAGAAGTGTTCGCCCAGCATCACGAATGATGATCTGGATGTTCTGCGCACCGGCATCGAGAGAGTTCTCCACCAACTCTTTAAGGCAAGAGGCGGGTCGTTGTATAACCTCCCCAGCGGCTATCTGGTTGGCTACATTATCTGGCAGAAGGTGAATGATATCCATGCGTTACGGTATATTATAGGGATGTTAAAGAGTAAACTTAGAGCAGATGACAAAGAAAAATATGAGTAGGGCAAGTAGAGCAATCCAGAAGGTGAGTCGTGATGTCCGCCTTAGTCGGTCGGGGGCAGCGCCCCCTTGTACATTGCGTGCTTCACGGAAAGAGCCTCGATGTAGGGTTGGTACATAGGGTTCTTTGCTGGATGAGTCGGTTGATGCCGTCGGTTTCTCCTTGTCGTTCTCGGGTTTAGCGGCTTGCTCAGCGGCTTGCGATTGGTGCAAGGTTTCGAGTTTGCGCTTGCGTTCTTCCTTGTCAGGGTCGTAGTAGATAGGACGATAGTCCCACTCGCGGGGCTTATTGACTTTAGGGAATAAGATGGACATAGTAGTGCTATTTTATTGTGGGTGCAAAGATAGTAGTTATTTTACAATTTTACAATTGTTAGTTGAGGGTTTAGAGTAGTTGAGAGTGGATAGTTGATAGTCGTGTTTGGTAAGGATATTAAAAACAAGGCGGGACTCACGTCTCGCCTTGCCATTCAAAATCCAAAAATACGCAAAATGTTCTCCTTATTTGATGATAGCGAGGAAGTTCTCGTCATCAGCAAACTTAGCGAACTCTATATCGTTCTTAGCCTGTGCTTTGAGTGAAGCATCTTTCTCAACAGCCTGACGGAGGTTGGAGTAAACAGCATCACGGTCGTTGGTGCGAGCACCTACAACAGCAAGCAGGTAAGCAGTAGTTGCATTAGGTTTCTCTACATTAGCCAATGTTTGACGTGCAGCAGCATAGTCCTCGTTGAGGATCTGTTGTACAGCAGCGTTGTTGGTGTTAGCATTGCCATAAGCAGTCTTAGCCTTTGAGTAGTCACCCTTGATGGTATAGAGAGTACCCATAGCAGCATCGAGGTTACCCGAAGTACCAGCAGCCTTGCCGAAGTACTCTTCTGCCTTAGCGAGGTCGTTGTCTGCCAAAGCAGCGATACCAGCGTTGTAGTTAACATCAGCATTGTTAGGTTCAATCTCGAGAGCCTTAGCGTAGTTACGACGAGCGTCAGCTACATTGCCTTGAGCGAACTGAACAAGACCGAGGTTATTGTATGCACGATAGTCATTAGGATAAAGTTCGATAGCTTTCTTATAGATAGCAGCCTTCTCATCGTTATCGTTGGTGAGTGTAGCCGAATAGAGGAGTTCCTCTACAGAGAGTTTAGCAGGCTCCGAAGCAGCGAGTTTCTTGATCTCTTCATCCGACTTACCAATGATATCGGTAGTCAAGATCAAACGTGAACGACGGAGAGCAGGAAGGATTTCGTCTGCGATGTTCTTGTAAACAGCAGAGAGGTTCTTGATTTGTGCTTCACGCTCTTCTGGGTCGCTGTACATAGAGAGTACGCGGAGAACCAACTCTTTGTCTTGGATGTTGGAGTTCTCCATAAGTTTCTGGAAACCTTCCCAGTCCTCAGCAGTTACTTTGCTATCGATATTAGCAGAGATTTTGTCTTTTTTGAGTTGTTTGTTCAAGAAGTTCTGAGCAACTTGTTGACGCTTGTTAGCGAGGTTCTCGTTCAGGCTTGTAGCACCATCAGGTGAAGCATAACCCGAGATTTCAATCTTGTTGATTTCCTTGTTCTCAGCATCGTTAGCGTCTTTAACAGCTTTCTGGAAGTTGGTAACGCTCTCCGACTTAGTCTCTGAGTCACGGAGGTTAGCCTGTTGGATGAGGAACTTGATGTCAGCCTCTTGCATCTCTTGGATCACGCGTTGGAACTTATCAGGTGTTACGCGTGGTTGGTTGTCCGATGCTTTAGCCAATTGGGAAGTAGCCATGATACCTTCAGCAACCTTTACATCAGGGATTTCGATAGTCTTCTTACCTACTTTAGCTTCGAAGCGGAGGTAGAGCGCCGACTTAGCCATTGCTGGTTTGTAAGCGCAGCTGAAAGATTGTGAATAGGTACCACCTTTCTTGTAAGAAACGACTGTACCATTCTCTTTAGCCTTCTCACCTACATAAATAGTAGGTTCGCCAACTACTTCTTCGGAGTTGAACTTGAGTACAGGAGTGACAGTGAGGACACCTTTCTTAGCGAACTTCTTCACTGGGAAAGTACCTGTGATGTCTGCATTAACTTGACCACCAACTACAGTAAGTGGTGAAGGATTAACACTGATTTCCTCAGGTTTTGGTAACGTTTTGTTACACGATGTCAGTGCTAGCAATGCGATGACTGACAGAATAGATAAACTTTTTTTCATACGTATGTTAATTACACGGTTATATGCTCTTGATTGGGTGGTTATGACACGCTCCAATCCTAATTATACTTTACACGGCGCAAAGGTAGTGATTATTTTGTAATGCGCAAAGGGAAAGGATTATTTTTCGTGTGTTAGATGCATAAATCGTCAATTATTTGCGTTTTGAAGGGTTGGAAAGTGTCTTTTAGACAGCATCCTACTCCTTTTTATTCTGTTCTTGGAGGTATTGTATAACGACATGTAGTGCTCGGTCGCCTATTACCTCATATCTTTTTCGTCCCATACCACTGACTTGGAGCATCTCTTTCTTGGAGGTAGGAAGTGCATTGCTAATGGCAACCATGGTCTTATTGGAGGCGATGACATAGATAGCATCCAGTTTATTCTTCTCTTCGGCAATCTCTCGACGCAGGGCGTAGAGGCGTTTGAGCAGCAACGGGTGCTGTGACTCATTGCTGACATCGGTCTTTTGTTCGGCACGGGCAGTGATAGAAGGAGCGGGTACTTTGAAGGCTTGTCGGATAATGAAATACCTTTGTGCGGTTGGCTCTTTGGCAATCTCACCCATGATGTAGGGTTGCCGAAGGACATCGGCATATAGTTCGTTGATTATCTCTTCAAATTCCTTTATCATTGCCTTGTCATCGGCATAGATAGGGGACGCTTTGAGGGTCTTTTGCAGTTCCTGCAGTTTGGGTATGAAGTAGCCATTAGCAGCGGAGAGTCGATCTTTGAGCCGAGGTAGTGGATCAGTGTTGGGCGTAAAGATGATCTGTCGCAGTTGCTGTTGAAAGGTGAGTGCGATGCGTTGCCAGTTGTCGAGGTCAGTCTGAATAGGTATAAGGAAAGCGTCGGCAGTGGCTTGATTGAAGGAAGTGGAGGAGTGGACTAATCGTTGCAGGGACTGCGTTCGTGAGGCAGGGAGACGGAAGTCGTAGATATTACTTAGGAGTTGACAAAGGAACTCACGCTGTGATACATCGAGTCCGGTCTCTACCTGCTCGAGTGAAGGCTGGGCATTGGTGAACTGTTGCACCTCTCGGGCATTGGTAAGAGCACTCGCTGGGATGGGCGAGAGGAGGACAAGTCCTTCCAGCGTACGGCATCGGGAGAGGGCTACATAAACCTGCCCAGCGGCAAAGGAATCGCCTGCATCGATAACGACATGGTCAAAGGTTAGTCCTTGCGCCTTATGAATAGTGCCAGCCCATGCGAGTCGGAGGGGTACTTGCGTGAAAGCGCCATCGACTTCTGCCATGACCTCGTCGCTATTGGGAAGGGCGGTGTAGCGTATGTGCTCCCAAGTCTCGGAGTGGACGGTTATCTGCTCTTTTCGTCCTTGAAGGTCTTCCGACTCCACGACAATCTTGTCCTTCGATAGTTGGGTGACAATACCAAGTTTGCCGTTGTAGTAGCGTTTCTCAACGGAGGAGTCGGTCTTCATAAACATGACTCGTGCACCTTTCTTGAGGACAAGTTTGGGTTCGATAGGATACTGCGTCTCTGGGAAGTTGCCTTCGATGGTCGCCTTAAAAGTAAAAGGTTTCTCATCGAGGGCATCAAGTTCGCGTGAGTTGATGGCATCGACCTTGCGGTTGTGGGTTGAGAGTATGATATGGAAGGGCTCGTCGGGCAACTGTTTCCAATCGGGTTGGTAGCGGCTATTGAGGAGGGCTAACGATGTGGGCGTCAGGCAGTTATTGCGGACTTCATTAAGTAGATTGATGAAGACAGGATTGTCCTGACGATAGATATGATCGAGTTCGATATAGACAGGTGCGAGTTGTTGAAAGACCTGTGCTTGGAAGAAGTAATGTCCTGAGTAATAAGGTCTTAGGAGGTCCAATTCATGCTCTCTTGCTACGGGCGAGAGTTGGTAGAGGTCGCCTATGAAGAGGACCTGTACACCACCGAAGGGGAGTGAAGGTCGGTGCTTAAATCGACGTAAGACGGCATCGATAGCGTCAAGGAGGTCGGCTCGCACCATACTTACTTCGTCAATGATAAGAAGTTCGAGATTGAGGAGCAGTCGTTGTTTTTCGTATCGCATCTGCATCTCGGCGAAGAGTTTCTTGCGTTCCTCGGGGGTGGGAATGAAGAGCTGCGGAGGTAGTTGGAATAGGGAGTGGATGGTGACGCCTTCGGCATTGATAGCGGCTACGCCAGTAGGTGCTACAACTGCCATCTGCTTCGGACATTCCCTCTGCAAGCGGCGCAGGAGCGTAGTCTTGCCGGTGCCCGCTTTTCCGGTGAGGAAGATGCAACGACCGGTCTGCATCACATATTCGTATACTAATTCGTACGGTGTCATAGTCGGGGGGCAAAGGTAGAGAATGTTTTTTAATCTTGCAAGGGGCGGATGTTAGTATTTAGGGATGTTGTGACATGGTAGGAGTTATGGGCGCACTGTATTGTTAATATGTTTTAAGTTTGACGATGTTGGCTTTTAGATTTGATTTTGGTGGATTTTTAGGATTTTGAAGGATTTTTGAATGTTCTTGCGTTGGAGGGTTAGGTATGGATTTTGGATTTTTGGAGGTTTGGTTTTGGGTTGGGGAGGGTCAGATTTTGAGAGCCTGAAAG
>CAYNMA010000053.1:0-16418 GCA_964398075.1 uncultured Bacteroides sp.
TATTCTCATTTTCAAATATATAAACATTGTTAAAAATTAGACAATGAATTTTTTAAAAAATCATTGACAAGGTACTTGTGTTGATGTATAATTAAGATAGTAAGAGGAAGGACGAACACCCTCAGCTTACAACACAAATAATATAAAAAACGGAGGTAAGCACCATGAAAAAGTACATAATTCAAGACAGAGAAGCAGGAAACTACATTGACGCATTTGACACGCTCGAAGAAGCACAAGCCGAACTCAATTTGTATGAACTTTCGGACAAAGCCGACGGAATTTACGAAGCAGATTTTTATGAAATCGTGGAGGACGAACGTCCGAATACTTAACAAGACGCATCATAAATAACATCAAAGGGGGTAAACAATAATGTTATCATCAAATAAACTTTATCAAGCATTAGCAAAGCAAATCACACCGGCTATTGTCGAGTATTACGCAAAATACAACGGTACACCGGACTTTGTCCGGCTTAGAGTGCCATATTATAATAAATGGTATACTGTCCTCAACATCCGAGCCGACTGGAACAAGTATACCGAGTTTACGCACATAACAGAAATTGAGGTGTTATGCGAACAGACCAACGCAATATATCTAGTTTATCCACACGGTAAACAGTTTTCTCACTATGCAGATTAACTAAAAACAATGGTACATCATTGTACACATTTTTTAAGTACAAACGCTTGAAAAAATCAATGCAATGGTGTATCATATAGAAAAACAGGGAAAGGGGGTAACAGAATATGAAATACAGAATTTATGTACAGAACGGAAACGAGATTATACCAACTAATAGCACATACGAAAGCAAAAAAACAGCATCTGAAACCTGTAACGCACTCATGAAATGTGGTTATTATGACAAATGTTTTATTATGCGAGAGGGTGAGAAACAATGTTCATGATTCAAGTTATCCTTGAAATACTCGCCGTTTTGCTCCTCTGTTACGGAGCATGGCACGAAGACGAATTAATTGAAATTGAACAATATATCATAGAAAGGATAAAACGCAAATGAAACTTGAAATTGATACATCCGGAATGAACGAACAATGGATAAACGAACTTCAAACAAAACTTACACAAAAAATAAAAGGTATTATTTCATGCACACTCAGACACCGAGACGAGGAAAAGATATTAACTGTTATCATTGATACTGAGGCGTTTGATTGGGCACAAGAATACACCGATCTTCAGCTTGAATTTGATAACCCCGATGAATTTGGTTACGGCGAAACACCATATACAATTGACGACCTTGCACAAGCAATTGAACTTGAATATGAACACGACATTATCACAAAATTCTTTAAGACACCCACTTTTCCGGTTTAACTTCGACTTCTTATCTTTTTTCTCTCTTCTTTATAGGCTTTCGGTGGTTGAGCCGATAATCAACCACTATATATGCCCAAAAAAGGGTAACAAAAATCAAGTCAAAAAAGGTAGGTGATACAATGCCCCGTCCGAGAATGGTGTCACGAACATTCAAAACAACGGAATGTACGGTCACTGTTGCACAAAAATCAACCGGCACATTGAAGAATATTATAGTCAATGTACCACGTGAAGTAATTGACCCCACGAAACTAGCACGAGCGGTCAAGAAACTCATAACCGATGAAGACCTAGTTTTCGTTGAAGTTTCCGACTTCACAACAAAAGAAAAACTGCTTGCAATGTCCGAAGAAGACTTTGTGCAGCAAGCACACGAAATCAAAAGACAATAAAATGAAAAGAGGAAAAAACAAATGACAAATTACACAGTAGAAATTAAAGAAACAAGCAAAGAACTCACAAACAAAGAAAGAATCAAGTACAAAGACACATCATCTGCAATCAAACTTGATGACGCAACACAGGATCTCGGTGCAAACGAGAAACTCATCATTGCTGTTGACGGTTATGTTCTTCTCAGCATCCACAACGACAAGTCAGACAACCCCGACTATGACAATCTTATCATCATAGCAAAAGACGGTCAGACTTACATTACCGGAAGCAATGCCTTCATGAACTCATTCTTCAATATATATGAAGAAATGAAAGACGAGCCGTTTGAAATTGATGTATATAGAAAACCGTCAAAGAACTTTGCAAATAAAGACTTCTTAACTTGTACAATCGTTCTTGACTAATTGATATAATTAAATACAACTTCTTATAAAACACTAGGCAGGGTGGGTGGGTGTGTTGAAAGACAGGTGATATAATTGTTGAATCCGTTATCAGGACTAATGTTTTTCTACGGCACATTATTTGGTGCAGGCTTTTCCGGTGTAATATACATGTGGTTAAATAAGAAAGGTGAATATCACTAATGTAAAGATTGTTATTGGAACTCAGGAATATAAAGCAGGTGATGATAAATGGGAAAAATCAGAACAAAACAAACACCGAATCAACGTGCATGGAGACAACAAGCACGAAGAATCAATCTCACAATCCGTGATTTGAAAGAATCCGGATTTGCATTTCATGAAGAAGCATATGTCAAGTATAACCCTAAACGTGTTACCAAGAAAGCACTTAACCGTATCAAGAGTATCACATCAGAACAAATCATAAACCAAGCAATGCTCGAAAACCCTGAAACCGGTAAGTATGAATATGCACATCTTGACAGAGCAACAGGTGAACTCAAATTCCATGGTACAAAACTTGCAACTCTGTCAACATGGGACGTACTTAACGATAAACGCACATATCAAGAAGACATACAAGGTGAACAGAATTACGCATATGCATATGAAATAATAATTGACAATTTCATTAAATACTTTGAGAACAGTCTCGGTGTGTGGGACGGTGGACGTGGTGTTGAATTTATCAACATGATTGAAGAAGCAAAAGGTAAATACAGTGCATATGAAGTGGCGAAAGCACTCAGTGATGCTGAATCAATGGTTGGATTACCGAGATATGAATCGTTGAAATATGAATCCGGAATTGTACAGTGTAAAGAATACATGCGTTACTTTTGGAACGTTCTCGGTGCGAGTGATGAAACAATCGAAAAGTGGAATGACGCAATGGACACAAGTGAATATTGGAGCGACTTTGACGATGAAGAATGACAAGTTTATTGGAATCGGAGACTTTGAAACATCAGTATATGCCGATCAGACTTCAACAGAAGTATGGGCAAGTGCTGTTGTTCAATTATACACCGAAGATGTTAAGATATTCAATTCCATTGATGAAACATATGATTGGTTAATCAATCTTAACAAAGATGTTATCCTATACTATCATAACTTAAAATTTGACGGAGCATTTTGGTTATGCTTTCTACTTAAAATCGGATACACACAATTTTATGATGTAATAGACGAAGACAAGCACATATACAAATGGAATAAAGCACGATATATGAATGATAAACAACTTGTGTATATGATAAGTGACATGGGACAATGGTACACAATAACATTCAAAATGAACGGTCATTTAATTGAACTGAGAGATAGTTTAAAACTTTTGCCATTTTCCGTAAAGAAAATCGGTAAATCATTTGGCACAAAGCACAAAAAACTTGACATGGACTATGTCGGAAAACGGTATGCCGGATGTGTCATAACACCAAAAGAACGTGAATACATTGCAAATGACGTATTAGTGGTTAAAGAAGCAATTGAACTGATGTACCAACAAGGACATGATAAACTTACAATTGGAAGCTGTTGTCTTGCTGAATTTAAAGCAATATTCAAGGAAAATAACAAAGACAATAAACACGCATGGGACGAAAAATTCCCTGACTTGTATAAACATAAATGTGATGAATATTCAGACTATGACTATGGCAGTAAAAGCATTGGCGAATACATCCACAAATCGTATAAAGGTGGGTGGTGTTACCTAGTCAAAGGTAAAGCGAATAAACCAAAACACGGTGGCACAACGGCAGACGTTAATTCCCTCTATCCGTCCATGATGAGCAGTGAATCCGGAAATCGTTACCCTGTCGGATGTCCTGTCTTTTGGCATGGTAATTACATTCCGGACGTGGCACAACGAGAAGACACATATTACTTTGTTCGTTTCCGCACGCGGTTTTACGTAAAAGACGGATATTTGCCTTTCATTCAAATCAAAGGAACGTGGTTATACAAAGGGACTGATTCCCTTGAAACGTCAGATGTGTATAACAAACACACTGGTGAATACTCTTCGTTCTACTACGATTTCAATAATGAACTTCAACCGGCAATCGTGGAACTCACCATGACACAAACAGACTTCATCCTCATGCAAGAACATTATAACCTAGTAGACTTTGAAATCCTAGACGGATGTTATTTTATGTCTGAAGCCGGATTGTTTGACGAATATATGGAAAAATATAAACGAATCAAACAGAACAGTACCGGAGCAACACGAGAACTTGCAAAGCTGTTTCTGAACAATCTATACGGAAAAATGGCATCATCACCAAACTCAAGTTTTAAAGTTGCACATCTTAAAGAAGACGGAAGTCTCAGTTTCATTGACGTTGATGAACACAATAAAAAAGCAGGATACATTCCCATTGGAAGTGCAATCACATCATATGCACGAAACTTCACAATCAGAGCAGGACAGAAGAACTATCATGGGGTAAACAAACGTGGGTTTATATATGCTGATACAGATAGTATACATTGTGATTTACCACCTGAGGAAATTGAGGGTATAGTGGTAGACGATGTACAATTCTGTTGTTGGAAACTCGAATCATGTTGGGATTATGGTTTGTTTGTTCGACAAAAAACATACATTGAACATGTAACACATGAGAACTGTCAAATGATTGAAAAGCCATATTACAACATCAAGTGTGCAGGACTTCCACCAAAATGCAAAGATATGTTTCTGCACTCGGTTATGCAAGACTATGACTATGAAAACAATCCCAACAAATACACACCTGAACAGATTGAATGGATAAAGCAAAAACGTGAAATTGAAGACTTCAAAGTCGGTCTTGTCATACCGGCGAAACTTCTCCCTAAACGTATTGAGGGTGGTATCGTGCTTCAGGAAACAACTTATGAAATGAGATGATAAAATGAAATTGAAAGAAATTCTGCACTTAATTCCCGATGATGAGTTTGACCTTTATACCGGTTGGCAACACAAAGACGTTAAGTCAATCAACGGTCATAAAGAGTTTGACAAAATCACTGATGAAGAACTGTAAGCAGAAGTGCGTTTTATCGACATTTGTTCAATTCATTTAAAGTTTTGAAAGGTGGGAAATGATTGTGGAAATACTTGAAATACTCGGAATAATCGGTGCAGTTTTGACCATTGCAGTGACATGGTACGCACTTCTGTCAATCGCAGGTGATGATTATGAAAATAAATAATGCCAATTGTTTTTGGTCATACCGTGGAAGATGTACCATGAGGCACGACACTTGTAAACAGGATGAATGTCCGGACTTCTACCAAACGTGCAATGGATGTGTGTTGCTAGAAGAAACAATCTTTATATACCACGGTGATACCAATTATAAGTGGTGTAAACGATTTCAAAAATGGAGAATAAACAGTGCAAGAGGATGTGACTATTATGAATCGAAATATAATCAGACAAAAACCAATCTTTAAGAAATGGACTATGCGAATAGTGTGCTTGAAGCAGGGCACAACATACAACAGTGAAGACGGATTATACGCACTTGAAGTCGTGGAAAATACAACAGGTGATGTTGTGACACTTGTAAAAGAAACAGGGCTTCTCAAAATCTCAACACGGTTTGACTGTATATATACTGCAAGTGAATACTAAAAATGAAAAGAGTAGATGACAAAATCACCTACTCTTTCCTTTATATCAAAGGTATATCATTTTTGGCTTCAATCACAACTATCCAAAACAAGCAGTCAGCGAAACCGATTCCGGCACAGACACGTTCAAGTGTTGCTCCCTGCACACGGTCAAGTCTTGAAACAGTTGCAGAAGTTAATATGACAACGCCTTTAATACCGCTTCTTTACAACTCAAATCCTTAAATCTAAAACACCCCTTTTCAAACAATTGTCGCATTGAAGTAAGGAATGTGTCACACCTTTTCAGCATAACATAGTTAATTTCGTGGTCATCAGTGGTTACTGTTATCTTGAATGGGAAACTTTCATCAGCACGTGTATCACAATAAATCACACCTGCATTTATATATTCTCTGATAGCATAACTTTTTCCTTTATATTTAAGTGTACACACATAAGCAGATTTACCCGACATTTTTTCAATAAATGCATGATTGTCATTCAAATACAGTGCTTCAGACGCATATGCTACATACTTGTTTTTAAAAAATGCTCTGTTAAAAGCACTTTGTTGTTGTGCTTCAGACGCACTTTCCACATATCCTTGTTCTAGCACAAAACCAACACCACGCAAGAATTTAACGTCCGGAATAAGCCGTGATGATATATCCATTTCAGTATAATACGGATTAAGCAATGTAACAGGGTTTGCACACATGAATACCGGAACATAACGAGACTGTTCACCTTGTCCTCTTGCAACAGATTGATGAATTGAAATGAACTTATCCACCTCATGAGGACAATAATGGTTGGTTTCCGATTGAAATTCATCCATAAACATACAAGCTGTATCCGAGAACAGGTGTGAGTTTTTCTTGATTTGGTCTGCACAGTTTATTGCAACAGCATAACCGCAATGCTCATCGTTTATGTACAAGTCGTGATATATTCCTTTCATTCGAGACTTGCTTGTCATTTCATCATTCGGAAAGAACAATGTTTTTATATCCTTAAAGAACTTGTCTGCTACTTCTGTTAATTCATAGTTAAAACGGTATAAAAGCATAAACTTACCCTGTCCACGCTTATACCGATTTACAATCAGTCGTGAAAAGTAAGTAGTCTTTCCGGCAGACCTGTTTGAAGTACACATATAAATCTCAGGTGTATCACCATTCAAATCCTTGAGTGATAGCAGTTTAGTACCGTCATAAAATGACATAACAAATTCCTTTCATAAAGATACAGTTTTTTTCATTATAACATATTCCGTTTGACATTTCAACCGTTAAATGGTACAATGAAACTGTAAAGGTGGTGAAAAAATGGATTCATTTAACCTTATCATGAACGCTATATCTTCAGTAGGATTCCCGATTGTATGTGCATTAGGTGTGATGTATTTGTTTTACAAGGAGATATTGACACACAAGGAAGAAATCGCAAGTGTTAATTCATCCAATGCAGAACAAATAAATGCGTTGATACAGTCTCATAAGGAAGACAACATGAAGTTTACAACGGCACTTGAAAACAATACAGCAGTCATTGAAAGACTTTGTGAAGTATTGGAGATAACCGGCGTGAAAAGGAGTGATAGCGATGAGTAAACTTGCAACAGAGATTTTCCAACGGAGTGACTATTACATCACATCACGTTTCGGAAACAGGGGTAACATTTCAACCGGAGCAGGCACGGCAACAGGGTTTCATAATGGGTGTGACTACGGGACTAATGGCCAAAAGTGGGCACAATATGCAATTGAAGCAGGTGTTGTCGATGCGTGTGGAAAATACTCGGACGGAGCATTGTATGTGAAGATTCGTTATCCGAGACTCGGTATACGTGTAACACATTGGCACTTGAATAGCTACAAGGTAAGTAAAGGACAGACTGTTTCTCGTGGAACACTAATAGGTTATACCGGAATGACCGGAAAGGCAACCGGTGTACATCTACACTTAATGCTGGAATATACTAACAATCTTGGAAGCTACGTTGACCCTGAATCATACGATTATGTTAAAGAAAACAGTTTGAAAAAATCAAATGACGCTATTGCTCTTGAAGTAATCGCAGGTAAGTGGGGAAATGGTGTTGACAGAAAGACACGTCTTACCAATGCAGGTTATGATTACAACGCTGTACAAAAAATTGTAAATGCAAAAGTAAACGCAAGCAAGAAAACAAACACAAAAACAGTTGACATTGACGCTATTGCTAAGGCGGTTATTCGTGGTGAATATGGTAACGGAGCAGACCGCAAAGCGAGATTAACGGCTAAAGGTTATGACTATAACACAGTACAAAAACGTGTTAATGAAATTTTGAAAGGTGGTTAATATGTCCGTTTTAAACCGTGAAGACTTTATGAAAAAAGTTGCGGAAATCATAGGTGACAACACAGACGAAAAAAATATTGCTTTGCTCGAAGACCTAACTGACACTTATGACGAACTCACACATAAAGCAAATGAGGGTGCAGGGGAATGGGAAAAGAAATACAATGATGTTAATACAAAGTATGGTGACTTACAGAAACGGTATAAAGAGAGATTCTTTAACGGCACACCGTCTTCAAGTAAAGAAACCGAATACGTTCCTGAACCTGAGCCTGAAACACCTGATCCTGCTGAGACAATAACGTTTAATGACTTATTTGAAACAAAGGAGTGATTTAACATGCCAACTAAACCAACAGTAAAAACACTTTCTAATTCATCAGTTGACATTATGAACGCTATTAGAAATAGTGCTTCAACAAACTATCGTGATTACGTGCCGATTGCAACAAAGGATGCATCATCCATTCGTGCTATTGGTGAGATAATCATGGATAACCCACAGTTGCAGAACGAATTTCTTTCTGCACTTGTTAATCGTATCGGACGTGTTCTTGTTACGTCTAAACTCTATGATAACCCACTTAGAATGTTCAAACAGGGATTCCTTGAGTTTGGAGAAAGTATTGAAGAAATATTTGTGAACATCTCAAAAGCACACACATTTGACCCCGAAGTCGCAGAAGAAAAAGTGTGGGCACGTGAAATTCCTGATGTTCGTTCTGCTTTCCACATTATGAACTATCAGAAATACTACAAGCAGACAGTTTCTGACGATCAACTCAGACAGGCTTTCCTTTCGTGGGACGGTGTCACAGACCTCATCTCAAAGATAGTTGAAGCAATCTATACTGCTAATAACTATGATGAGTTTCTTGTAACAAAATATCTTCTTGCTAAGAACATTCTTAACGGACGTGTTAAGGCAAATGAGATTCCGGCAATCTCTGCATCTAACATGAAGACAATTGTATCAACAGTTAAAGAGACAATGAACAACATGACTTTCTTGAACTCGGTATACAATGTTGCAGGTGTTATGAATCAGACACCTATAACAGACCAATTCATTATACTTAATACAAAGTTTGACGCTGTTATGGACGTTGAAGTTTTGGCTTCTGCATTCAACATGGACAAAGCATCATTCATGGGACAGAGACTTGTTATTGACGGTTTCGGTAACCTTGACATGGCACGCCTTAATGAACTCTTTGCTGATGACCCATGGTTTACACCGATAACCGAAGCAGAATGTGAAGCACTCAATGCTATACCTTGCGTTGTTGTATCACGTGATTACTTCATGATTTTTGATAATATGCAGAAATTCACAGAAGTATATAATGGTGAAGGTCTCTATTGGAATTATTGGTATCATGTTTGGAAGACATTCTCGGTATCACCGTTTGCTCAGGCAACACTCTTTATTCCGGAAACTGTTGCAATTACATCAGTTTCAGTTACTCCTAAAGAGGCATCGGTTGTTGCAGGTCAATCACTTCAGATGTCAGCAGTTGTTGAAGCAGAGGGATTTGATTCCAAAGTTGTTGACTGGACTGTTGATGACACCACAAACGCAAGCATTACCGCGAGCGGTCTTCTTGAAATCAGTAAAGACGCACCGTCACAGACAGTTATCACAGTTACTGCTACTTCACATGTTGATTCAACTAAATCTGACACGGCAACAATTACAGTTGCGTAAATTAGCCAAAGGAGGGTTTCAGGTATGAGTTTTTATATTGCACCGGATTCAAAAATTCAATTCTTCAAACGCATACCGCTTGATTCCGATTACGTTAATACACTTTACTTTGACAATAAAACACATCAAACTCAATACTTTGACGCTCGTGTACAAATTGGATATACATTCCAGACATACCAACGTCACAGCAAAGGGTTGTTGCGTGTTGAATGTAAGCCGGAACTACTGTATGACGTAAACTATATGCGTTTTCAAAATACAGCTTTCGGTAGTAAGTGGTTTTATTGCTTCATTGTTGACGTTGAATATATTAACAACAATTGTACTGAAGTGAAGTATGTTATTGACGTTATGCAGACATACTTGTTTGATATGCATTGGACTTCTGTCTATGTTAATCGGATGCACACTCGAACAGATAAAATCGGTGATAACCTTGTACCTGAAAACCTACCTATTGGTGACTATGTATATTTTGACTTACTCAAAACAGGTGCATTGGGTGGTGCAGGAAAGTTGTCGAATTACTGCATAGTGCTTTCTACAACGGAACTAATAACACCTCGTGGTGTAGATGATGCTTTTGAAGCAGTTGACGGTGAAGTTGCAGGTGGTGTGTATCAGGGGTGTGCTTTCAAATCGTTTAGTGTTGATGATGTCGGTAAGGGTGATTTATCAGATATAAACACATATCTTAATCTCCTCACCGAAAATAACAAGTCAGCAGCAGTGGTGGACATATTCATGTGTCCGAAGTTTATGTTTGACAATCATACACACGCTACACAAACTACCAACCATTTTACTGTATCAACACTTAAATGGACTAACGCCTTTTCTGACGCTAGTGATAGTTACAAACCACGAAATAATAAACTATTCACATACCCGTACAACTTCTTAACTGTTACCAACGGTAATGGACAATCGGCACAACTTCACTATGAATACTTTGCTGATGACAATTGCGAGTTTGACATTGAGGGAATTTGTTCCGGAAACATAGCAGTCTTTTGTTCACCACTTAATTACAAAGGTCTTGCAAAAAATTGGTATGAAAAACTGACCCTTTCCGGTTTTCCGAAATGCTCATACAACATTGACAGTTATGCACAATATGTTGCAGGACAAGGTCAGCTTGACCGGCTGAGTACACTTGCATCAATGATTGGGCAAGGTGTTTCAATTGCAAATGCTGATGAAAATAAAGGAGCTGTCACAGCCGGAGCAGTTAATCTTGCGACAACGGCTATACAAGGGCTTGCACGAGAGGTATATCATTCAACAATGCCGAATCAATTCCATGGCAGTGCTTCAGGGAGTGCTGTATTCTCATCAGGATACATGGACTTTACTTTTTCACACACCTTTATACGCCCTGAGTTTGCACGAATAGTGGATGATTATTTTACACGTTTTGGGTATGCGATTAACCGTGTTATCACACCTACACTGTACAATCGCTCAGCATATACATATATACAAACAACAGGAATGGACGTGAATGGAGAAATACCACAGTTTGCGGTTAAGCAGATAAATGGAATATTTGATAAAGGTATTACATTTTGGGCTGATAATGCAAACGTGGGAAACTATTCAATCACGAACAATCCTATTGGATAAGGAGTTGATGACACATGGCAAGAGCAAAAGATTCACAATTCAATGAAAGTTTGTGGAAAAATAAGTGGTCTTACCTGCAATACTATCAACGACTGACAGAACTTTCAATCTCGATGTTTGACTGGCAAAACGTACCGGATACAATTGACATTCGTTTTCTTGAACTTGCGTTGTTTCTACATGGTCAATGCGTGTTCTTTGAAGACGAGGAACTCGGTCACTTAGCACTTGACTGTATGCTTGGTGGGCAATTGGACGTTTACCGGATACCGATTGACCGAACTGCTTTTGCTACAAACGGATACCAGAAAAAACTAACACGAGATGACAGTGTTATCATTTGGAATAATTTAGTTCATACCAATAGTACACTTGATATTGAGATTTTCGCACACCGTCTTTATAATATTGACCGCACTATTGACGTGAACATAAATGCTCAGAAAACGCCTATTTTATTACAGGGAAATGAGAAGCAAATGCTAGGTTTGAAAAACGTCTATATGAAGTATGACGGTAATCAGCCGGTTATGTTCGCTGACAAATCACTCGACCCGAATGCATTGAAAGTCTTAACGACCGATGCACCATATCTGAGTGATAAGTTGTATGATATTAAGTCACAAATATGGAATGAAGCACTTACTTATCTCGGAATATCTAATGTCAATACTGTTAAACGTGAACGAATGGTGACTGATGAAGTCACAAGAAATCTCGGTGGAGTTATTGCTTCACGATATTCACGACTTGAATCACGTAGACAGGCTTGTGAGCAGATAAATAAAATGTTCGGTCTTGACATGAAAGTCGATTATCGAGAAGATTTCCAACAGGTTGCAGATGAGTTTGCGACTACAATGGTAATGGAAAACGAGACAACAGAGGGCGGTGACGAGACATATGAGTAAGTACACAACGCAAGTTAGGTTTATATGTGAGAACTATGCCGGACTTGAAGAAAGTAAAGATTATTCTGATATTGATACCGTCATCGAACAGGCACGTACTAAAGTGTTTAACTTCAGTTATCCGATTTTCGATGAAGCGTATAAAAGCGTTTTGGAAACTAAGATATTGAAGTTTTATTATACTCGTGAAATATGTGCTGAGACTGTTGCTCGTTGGAAACTGTTTCTATGTCAGACGTTGAATGAAGTAATGCCATATTATAATCAATTATATGAATCAGAACTTATTAAGTTTGACCCGATGAAAGATATTGATTATACGAAAGACCACAAAGGTGACGGAAGTGCTGATACTAAGTATACTGATAATCAGAACGATTCAAAGTCAAATACTTATGGTGCTACTCAGAAATATTCCGACACACCTCAAGGATCCATTACGGATTTACAGAATGACAAGTATCTTACTAATGCAACTGTTGTCGGTAGCAACACAAGTGATACCGGAACTAGAGCAACACAAGGTACGAATAATTTAAAGACAACGGATAACTACATTGAACACATAACCGGTAAAATGGGAACTTTGTCTTATAGTAAGATGTTACAAGAATACAGGGACACATTTCTGAATATTGACCAACAAGTTTTGTATAGTTTACAGGATTGTTTTTTCTCACTGTATTGACAAAAAAGTGTGTACATCTACGTACCTTTGTGGTATAATATAAATGGGAAAGGGTGGTATGTTTATGGCATATGACTGGAAAAAATTTGAGCCTTTTCAATTTTGGTGTAGCAAGGTTTTACCACTTATATATGACGATTCGCTAAGTTATTATGAAACGTTATGCAAGTTGTATAATCTTGTGACAAAGTTAATAGAACTCTGCAATGAACTGATTGACGCTGTTAAAGACATTGACGGACGTGTAACCGTCCTTGAACAGACCGTTGATTTACTCAATCAGGAACTTGTAAAGTTAAAGACAAGAATGACAAATGCTGAAACGAAGATAGAATCACTCGAAGATAGTGTAACTTCAATTCAGCAGAGTATTACGAATATTACTTCAACACTCAATGAATATGGTGACAGAATCACCACGGTTGAAGGTGATATCGCTACAATAAATTCATCGATTGAGAATATCAATAATATGATAACTTCAATCGGAGATAGAGTTACTAATGTTGAAAGTAGCGTAAAAGAGTTAGTTGATAATCCGTACACATTACCGATTGCGTCTTCTGACAAACTTGGTGGTATTAAGGTCGGTAACAACTTGATTATCCGACCGGACGGCACACTTGACGCTCAAGCAGGTGGTGGTGGAAGTGACCCCGATGTTGTATCGTATTCATTCAAAGTGCCTTGCAAGGTATATGACGATGAACAACATACACATGACCCTTTATTTACAGAAAATACGTGGGTGTATGTTTATGTTAAAGGAAATCAGATAATTGTTCGCTCACCTTATATTAACCTGCAATATGCTGAGGATAGCACAACACAAGCAACAACACCAACATTCAGAGAAATGTATTTCTCCGGAAATCTTGCAGATTGTATAGACGGCGCATCAGAGGGCAATGGTACACTTGCAGAACTTGTGTCATTACTTGGAACTGATAAAATTCTTGGAAATGAACTGCATGTGTCTTTTGTAAGAGACGGTAATGTCGAAGACAACAGTGTTGATTTACAAGCAATCGGTTATTTGAACATTAATACAAAAGACAGTGACACAACACCAACAATCGCACTTTCATTTAAGGGTGTTATTCCAACTGGATATAATGGTGTTACAGCCGGATATGTTATGAGCGGTTTCCTCGCTAAAGGTAGTGTTGGTGGAGGAAGTATCGGTGTTTTGTATCCAATTGAAACAGGGATTAAAACTGTTACACAAAGTGACCAAAGTGAAATTGATTTTAATTACGTGCTGTACAATGACCGAAGTATTGACATCAGTTTCGTTGTTGCAAAGGGTAGTGTTGAATTTAACACGCTCGATGAATCAGGATATTATACTCCGTCTGCAGCGTTTGACGTGATTTTACCGTTCGCTATGTATAAAATTAATTCTTTGTCGAATGATGTGTCATTGTACAACTACACTTACAACGCTGATAGCAGTGTGCCATTTTATACAATCCACATCACACCGTACTCTATTAAACAGTACACGGCTAGTGGCACATTCGCTTGTGGATTCAAAATAAATGGAGTTAAGTACAACTAATAAGGGGAGATGATATTATGGCAAATAGTATGTATAAGGGAATATTTTCAAGCGACAAGTCATATCCGTCACTTTCAGTTGTTACTTATAATGACCTTAACACAGAATCAAGTGTTGCTGTACAGGTATTGATGATTTCAACGCAGGCAGTGCCGGTTGGTAGTGATATTAAGGACGCTAATTACTGGTTACCTTATAATGTCGAGAATGTCAACATGCTTGGTGCAAAAGCCGGTATCACTTATGATGAAGTGGCTAAGATGATTGAAGAATCTGAAACTGACATTCGAGCAGATATTACAGACTTGAAATCAAGGGTTACTACACTTGAGCAAGAACAGGAAGCACTTAGCGGAACTGTTGAACAGCACGAAACTAAATTGACTACTGTTGAGGATAATGTAGAAAATCTTGATACTGAAATGGCTACTGCTCAGGCTGACATTGCTGAACTCAAAGCAAAGCCGGATTACGTGTTACCAAAAGCGACAGATACAACACTTGGTGGTGTGATTATCGGAAGTGGAATAACTGTTGACGAGTTCGGAAGAATTTCTGCACAGAGTTACAGCTTACCTACTGCAAGTGGTGATGTGCTTGGTGGTATTAAGGTTGGAGAAAATCTTAGTATTGACGAAAGCGGTGTACTGAGTGCTTCAGGCGGAAGTGTAACGGTCGATGATTATATCAGTAGCGTTAGTGAAAACCCAGTACAGAATAAAGTTATTGAGAAGTATCTTGAGCCTGTGATGGGTAAACCACAGGAGAGCGAAGTGCCTACTGTTAATTTAACCGGTGATAAGTATCCGATAAATACACTCACAAATGAAAACGGTGTAATTTTCAGTTGGGTTACAAGTAACACAGAGGGTAGTATTCAAAACTATTTCGAATACGTTCTCGACTTTGATGTTAGTGGGTTAGGTTTAAAACTCGGATTTTGGAAGAGTCCTACAACTGGGCAAGTTACCCCGTTTGTATTCTATAACAGCTATGCAAATGACTCTGCTGAACAGGCTGTTCTGTATAAGTACGACACAAGCGGTGTCCTTGTAAGCACTACCAAGTTGATGTATAAAATGACGTGGGACGGTAGCGATTTCATTTTAACTGACGCAACATACCAGTGTACGCTAAATCTCTCATTTGAAACTTTTTCAGACAGCTATTTCCCATGCATTGCAAGTGGCATGAACAGAATATCAAGTAACGTAATAGGCGACACAGTGACACATCTTTTTGTAATAAGTGGGGATATCCAATTAGGTAAAGTTGCTTATGGGTCGGATGCTGCACGGTTCAATGTAGTGAAGTACACTGAACCACACCCTGTATTTGAAAAATGGTGGAGTGATTGCAATGTTACTTACAATGGGTCTACTGCTACTACACCGTGGGAACAGATACAGAAAGATGTGGATGCGTTAAAATCAAAGCCGGATTACGTGTTACCGTATACAATAATCGAAATTCCTGATGTTACTGCCTTGTCAGATACAGGCGACATAACCGGTAGTGTTACCAATGTCAGTAGCGGAAGTGCGTATATCGTAAGGTCAGGCAATGTGATTTCAGTATATTTTCTTAACATATCTAACACTAGCCTTGACGCAAACGGTATAGTCACATTCTCACTGAGCGAAACAAAAATAAAAGAATTGCTTGGGATTTCTGATATTACACAACCATTTACGTGGAGTGTGGAACTAGTTAGACCACGTTTGCAAACATCAGCCGTTGCCAAACCCTACGACATACAGGGTTGGTACGGTATTACCGCAGAGGTCGCCGGTATAATATATG
>CAYNMA010000054.1:0-14220 GCA_964398075.1 uncultured Bacteroides sp.
CATATTGATGGAAATCGTTCTAATAATGCACTTTCTAATTTGAGATTAGTAACTCAGTCTGAAAATATGAATAATGCTCAGATTAATGGACATAAAGGACAGGTTAAGATTTCCCAATACGATAAAGAAGGCAATTTTATTGCTAAGTACAATTCTATTAGAGAAGCTGCGCAAACAATTGATGGCAGTGAGGTTGCCATTAAAGACGCGGCAAATAGGTATGGCTCTAGCGCGGGTTATTTTTGGATTAGAGAAGACCAAGATATTACGATTGAGGAAGTCTTAAAGATTACTCCTGCTAATAAAGCAAGATTTAATGCAACAGGAGTTACCCAATATGACGAACAAGGCAATAAAATTGCTCATTATAATACTCTCGCAGAAGCAGCTAAAACGGTTAATGGTTCTAGCTCAACCATAAAGAGAGCAGCCGATACTAAAAGAATTGGAAAAGGTTATTATTGGATTCTTGATTCACAGAATATTTTAATTTCAGATTTAATTAATAAATAAAGATTTTACTCTGAAAACACTTTAATTGCGGGGTGACCTAAAGCTATTATTACTAAGCTTATATGGTGACATATAGGTGGCTAAGCCAACCACTTAGGTATAGTAACAAGATAATAGATATATGGAAATCCGCAGCCAAGTTTCTTTTAAAAGATTCACTTTCGTGAATCTTTTTTTATTGTAAGAAAAAGGTTCAACGACTATCCTAGCGTCAAGCGGGAGTAGGCGGAAGTCCGCTGAAACGGGTGTACCTGGGCCAGATGTACGGAGATAAGCTGGTCGCCGCAGGTAAGATATAGTCTGGTCTTACTCGAAAGAGTAAGCAGTTCATAAGAGAACGCAATAAAATTAACGATTTTATTGGAACAAAAACGTTAAGTGATGATGCAGTAAAGGAAAGAACCGATACTGTTATTAAGATGTCAAATGTAACCGGTGAAGCGGTAAAAGATGTATCTTCTTATATGACCGCCATCTGGAATAACTTTGACGGAACATACGATCAGCTAGAGAAGTATGCTGATGTTATTACTGCTCTTGGTGCGGCAACGGCATCAAGTTCAGAAGAAATTGCGGGAGGTCTTGAACAATTCGCTTCTATCGCGCAGACAGTAGGCCTTTCCTATGAATATGCGACTTCTGCACTTGCTACTGTTGTTGCTACTACCAGACAGTCAGAAGACGTTGTCGGAACTTCCTTTAAGACAATCTTCTCTAGGTTGCAGGGCTTGAGCCTAGGTGATACACTCGAAGATGGGACCACATTAAATAAATACTCGACTGCGCTTCATAAAGTTGGAGTAGAAATTTTGGATGCTAGCGGAAACATGAAAAATCTAGATACCATTCTAGATGATCTAGCTGGGAAATGGGATACTTTAACTACGGCGCAGAAAGCTGCGTTAGCGCAGACAGTCGCGGGTACGAGACAGTACCAACAGCTAATTGCGCTAATGGATAACTGGGATTTTATGGAAGAGAATCTCGAAACCGCAAGGAATTCTGAAGGAGCTTTGCAAGAGCAGGCTGATATCTACGCAGACTCTTGGGAGGCAGCTCAGAAGAAAGTAAAGGCAGCTCTTCAAGAAATTTATACCCAATTAATTGACGATGATTTTTTTGTTGATTTAAATAACGGCTTAGCGAAAGCTCTTAATTTAGTTAGTAAACTTATTGATACGATGGGTGGGCTTCCTGGCCTCCTTACTGCTGCGGCTGCCGCAGCTACTCGATTATTCAGTAAAGAAATTACTAGTGGAGCTTCAAATATAATATTCAACTTAGCAAATTCTACTAAAGCAGGAAAAGAAGCTTTATCAAAGCAGAGAGAGCAGTGGAATCAAGCAATGGCTGGCATGGTAACAAAAAATACTAACGATATCGTTGGCTCTGCTACGGCTGATGCTTATAAGAATCAATTTTCAATTCAGAATGCAATTATTGAAAAAAATAAAGAATTAGCAGCTCAGCATAAAGAATTAAATGAATATGAACAGTCTGAAGTGAAAGCAATTCTTGAAATCAATAATCAGTTAGGTGAAGAATACATTAATACTGCGAAAATTGTTAAAGAGCAAGAGAAGAAAACTTCTAGAGCAGTTTTAGATGCTACAGCTCAAGTAAATGCTTCAGCAAAAACTGGTACGAAAAATCAACAAAAGAATAAAAGTAGACAGGCTCAAAAAGCAGTTACTACAATGAGGCAAGCTCAGAGGCTCGGTACTCAAGCAAGCTTTGCTTCAGATATGAGTAATCGTTTTTCTGAAATTAATGGGGATTTATCTGATGATACTTTTGAGAAACATAAGGCATATCTTACAAGTTATTTAGCAGCAGTAGATCAGTCTTCTGTTAAATTAGATAAATTTAAAAGCCAATTAGATGCTATAAGAAATGCTTCCAATGCAACAGAATTAAGCACAGCTTTTGACGAATTTAATAAGGCTATTGAAGCAGTTGACACTGAATTTGAAGCAGCTCTCTTAAGAATGCAAAAAGCCATGCGTGGTGCCGAGATGAGCGAAGAAGAAATTAATAAAATTACTGAAGAACTAAGAACTTCTTTTATAGAAAGCGGCAGCGCTGCAGAAACATTTGCTTCTGATTTTAATAATTTAAAAAGGGGTGGCGAACAGGCCTCAGAAAGTCTTAAAAAGTTAGGTATGGAAGGAGCTTCTCTTCAGCAAAAATTTACTGCGGGAGTTCAAGCTTTGTCTTCTTTTGCGATGGCTTTAACAAGCATTAAGGGCATTATTGATACTTTAAGTAATCCTGATTTAACTTGGTTTGAAAAATTTACTTCTGTACTTACTACAGCAGGATTTTTAATTCCTTCGATTATCTCTGGAGTTAATTCTTTAAATCTCGTTCTCGGTGCTACAGCTACTGCGGAGACTGTTGCGGGGGCGGCCGCAGAAGGAATGTGGACTGCGATCGCCGGGCCGGTAGGCGTTATTGCTCTAATTGTTGGGGCAGTCGCTGCAATTACGGGAATAAGTTCTGCAATAGGCGCTGCTTCTAAAAAAGCGGAAGAAGCAAAAGAGATTATTGATGAATTAAATGAATCAATGAAATCTCTCTCTTCTTCTGGAGAAACTACTCAATCTAATATCTCTAAGCTTAAAGAGATGTCTGATGAGTATGAAAAATTATCTACTAAAGCCGGAGAATATGATCGGAATGTTGATAATTTAACCGAAACTGAACGTTCTAGATATAATGAGATAAAAGATACCATCGTTAGTTTAAATGATGAATTCTTAGGCTATTATAACGATAAAGGCGAAGCAATCCTTACTACTAACGAGGCTCTTAAAGAAGAAATTGATTTATTACAGAAAGAGTATGAACTTAAAAAGAAAGAAATCTATACCGGAGATAATGCAGAAAAAGTAGAGAATGCTTTTTCAACTAATTGGGAGAGCGCTCAAAGTAATTTAGAAAAAGCAAAAAAGAATCAGACCTATACTGAGAATGAAGGAAGAGAGAGATACCAAAATCAGATAGGCACAGATCTATCTTTTATTGAAGCTTCCGCCTATGGCGTCGAAGATGCTAGCTCCGCGCTTCAGGGATTACAATCTGTTGTCTCTAAAGGGACTCAAGAAATTGTTAATTCAAAAGATAAGATTGAAAAATATGAGAATCAAATTTTAGAAGCTTTAAAAGATAAAGGGTACTCAGATACAGAAATCTCTGGCGTTGAAGGTTATTTCTCAAATATCGTTCATCTAGCCGAAGAAGCTGAAAAAGAAGTTTCTCAAGCTGGTGCAGACGTAGCTAAAGCAGAGCAAGAATTAACCTCTGCAACTAAAATAGATACAAGTTGGTTCGTTGGAGTTTTAACAACAGATGATTCTAAAGATCAAGGTTATGAAACTTTAAAAAATGCGGGTATTGAAGACGCAGAAGCTTATCTTACTGCTTATGTTAATGGATTAACTTTAGGCTCTGAAGAAACTCCAAATACAGACGCTATTTATGAAAATGCAAATAATTTTGCCCTTGCTCTTGCGAATCTTTTTAGTGGGAAGGATTCTAAATTTGAAGAAACGTTAAATAAAGCAGGCGAAGAAGCTTCTAAGGTTACTTATGATACTTATCAAGATTATATTACTGGAACTTTCCAAAAAATAAATTCTTTAATTGAAGATAACAATTTAGGGGATTGGGTCGGTCAGAATAAAGAAACTGCTTCAACTTTATTTAGTAAAATTTTCGGTTTAGACAATATTACTTTCTCAGATGAAGGACAAGTAGACTCTATTACAACTGCTTATACTTCAAAAATAAATAATCTAAAAGAAGAAATCGACAATTTAATTGGCGAAGGAAGTGATGTCTCAAGAGCAGAAATTACTAACTTGATTCCTCAAGACCAAATTAGTAATATTGATTCTCTTGTTGCAAAATTGCAAACATCAGAATTAACTGCTGAAAATTGGAAAGATAAACTTAACGAAGCTGCTAATAGTTTAAAATTTGAGAATGCTGTTATTGCGGCTAATAGTGTTGGTGAGCTAACCAATGCGATGAGCCAGGCTGCTCAGGCAAATATTACAATTGATTATGATAGCTATTCTACTAAGTTACTTGCTCTTGCCGAAAATTATGATAATACAACTCAAGAAGTTGAAAGATATAATGCGGCATTAAAGACCGGAAATGAGGATCAAATTAACTCTGCCAATGAGATGCTTATTTTGTCGACTCGGGCAGGAGAATTAGCAGTAAATTGTGATATCGCAGCAGAAGATATTGAAGCATATGCTAAGACTTTAAGACAAACTGGGAACTACACTGAGTCTACTTCTGATGCTCTTGCGGAGATGGCAAAAGATCAGCTCCGTTTTGATGAAGCGGTTAATAGTAGCGTTGAGAATCTTGAAGATTGGAACCAAGACTTAAAAGTAGCTCAAAAGACAGGCTATTTAGTAACAGACTCTGCGGAAGAACTAGCCGCCGCTTATGGTAACTTGCTTGATATTGATGGCTCTCGTTTATCAGCGACTTTCCTTGAAAGCGCTGAGAATTTAGAGTTAATGCAGAAAGCCTTAGAGGGCGATGAAGAGGCTTATCAAAGACTTCGAGAGCTAGCTGGGCAAGAAATCCTAATGAGTGTTGGCTTAGATGATAATGAAGCTCTGAGACAGTACCAAGAAGATTTACAATGGATTCGAGAGAATAGTAATATAGATGACATCGCTGTTGGTGTTTCTTTAAATGATCAATCTTTCTTAGATGGATTAACTAGAATCGTCAATGCTGCGGGACTGACTGCATCAGAAGCAAATGACTACTTAGGAAGCATGGGAGCTGATGTGGAAGTTGTAGAAGACACAGTCGCGACACCAACAACAACGACGTACTCTGGGGCGACCGCAAAGGTTGAATGGACTGACATGGACGTTGCGACTCCTGCTTATGGCCTTCTTGGAGGAACTTCAGAAGCGACGTATCGAGTTCCAACAATTACATATGAACCAAATCAAGTAGAAGTTCCGGGAGAAACTCAACAAGCGGCAGTTGGCTTAAAAGTTATTTCTGCAAGTAAATCATCTGGTGGTGAGATTAAACATAAAAATAGCACCACTAAAAACGGTGGATCTAATGCTAAATCAGCAAAGAAGAGCAGTGGAGGCGGAGGAGGAGGATCTTCTTCTTCTAAGCCAAGTAAAAAAGATACTGAAAAACATAATACTGACGAGCCAGATCTTTTCCATGATATTAATGAAGCAATTAAAGACGTAGAGCATGAAGTAAATAAACTTGATAAAGCGCAAGACCACTTAGTAGGAAAAGAATTAATTAACTCTTTAAAAGCAGAAAATACACTATTAGAGCAGCAAAGCGCAAATTATGCTGAATTAAATAGACAAGTTGAAGAGCGTCAAACTAAGTTAAAAGAATTATTATCCGAATATGGTAATGCTGACGATTATTATACAACTTATAATAATATTCAGAAAGCTTATAATGATGCAGTTGATAGCTATAATGCTTTAATCGAAGCTTATAATGCAATGTCAAAAGAGCAGCAAGAAGCTAATGATGATGTTATTGATGCAGCAAAAGATGAACTTGATCTCCGAAAAGATGCTATGGATAAAGCTCAGAAGTATCTTGAAGAGTATTATGATAATAAAGATAGTCTTCGTTCTAACGATGAGAAGAAGCAAGAACTTCTTTATCAGCAGATTGAAAATAATCTTGAAGCTTATACAACAGAGATTCAGCTTGAATTAGATACCACAGACGCGGAGCGTACTTTAGCAAAATTCTTAAAGAGCGTCAACACTGATTTAAAAAATCTTTATAAAACAGCTTCAGAATGGGCAGAAGAATTTACTGAAAATTCTGTAAATGCAACTACTCACGCAGTAGATACCCAAACCCATTTAGACCAGCTTGAATATTATAAAGATATTTATGATAATGGTCAATGGGGAAGCTCAGATGACTTATTCGCGTCTGAATCTGAAACCATTCAGGCTATCGTTGATGCTCAAAAACAAGTCATTGAAGATGGCGAAGCTTTACTTGAAGATTATCAAGATGCCTATGACGATTTAAAAGATGCCCTAGAAGAAGCCGTAAATCAATTTGATGATATCATTGATGATTTTGATAGAATTAATGATACATTAGACCATTATCAAAAGGTGAATGAATTACTTTATGGAGACAGTGCTACTGGTTTGCAGAATAATGATAGTTATTATGCGGCCGCCGCTCAGGACTCCCTAGCTAGACAGGACGCTCTCAATCAGTATATTAATGCTTTAAAGGAACGCCGCGCAGAAGCCCTTGCCGCAGGTTATGATGAAGATGATGACTATATCAAGAATATTGATGACGAAATCAATGACAAGACATCTGATCTAGAATCTTCTATTGAAAGCTATATCAGTACAATTCAGTCTCAACTTGAAAATTCAATTAACATGGCTAAAAATGTCATGGATAATGCAATGTGGGGCGGAGATGTATCTGATGTTCAGCAAGAGTGGGATGATAAAAAGGCAATGGCTGAAGGCTATTATGACGAAGTCGAAAAGATTTATCAACTTGAATCTCTTGAAAGCAAGTGGCAATCAGCAATTAATTCAGCTTCATCTTTAAAAACTCAGCAGCAATTAAAGTCATTGATGGAAGGTCAGGTCGCCGCACTTGAAAATAAGACTGCTCTAAGTGAAAAAGATGTTGAATTAGCAGAAAAGGAAATTGAAGTTTATCAAGCTCAGATTGCTCTTGAAGAAGCTCAGAATTCTAAGAACTCTATGAAGCTTACAAGAGACGAAAGTGGAAACTGGTCTTATCAGTATGTTGCTGATGAGGATGATGTAGCTGATAAGCAGCAAGACTATATTGATAAACTCAATGAATGGCGGACTGCCGCGATGGAAGCTACGGAAAGCATTAAAGAAAGTATATTATCTTCTTATACAGAGTTCTCTGAGAGAATGGTTGAGATTATGAATGATGTTACCCTTTCTGATGAAGAGAGAACTCAAAAAATGGCTGAACTTAATGAAACTTATTACGGCGATGATGGTATCATTACTAAAGCTATTGAAGATTCGAATTATACTCAACAGCAAACCAATAAGGCAACATTTGAAGAACTTTGGGGCTTATATCAGAATGATACTGAATATTATGAGCAAATGACCGAAACTGAGAAAGAATTGGTTGATAGTTTGCGGGATCAGGGTATCTCTGATTATACCAATCTTAGAGATTTCTTAATTGGTGAAGATGGAACTTCTGGAGTTTACGGAGATATTTTAGATACTGCTCAATCAGTAAATAAAGATTGCTCTGAAGCTTGGGATTCCATGGCCGCAGATGCTATTTCCCAGATGTACGGTAAAGATGGCAAGATGGACAAGTCCAGCGTTGCGGGAATCGTTCAAACTGCCTATGATTCCATGATTTCTGCTCTTGGCAGATATGATCAAGCTATTGTGAAGAGTGAAAAAGCTTCTGGTATTGAGTGGTCTAAGGTCGATAGCCAGCTAGAAGATACTACTGAAAGTATTGATGACGTAACAGATCATGTTCAAGGAGTTATTGATAAAATTGCTGATTTAAGCGAATTTGAAGAAGCCGTACTTCAGATAAAAGCTGCTTGGGATGAGGTTGCATTAAGCGTTCAAGAAGCGATCTCTGATCTTGAATATTATCTTGCTCTCTTGAATGGCGGAAGCTCATCTAATTCTTCTGACTCTGATGACGAAAGTATTGAAGATGCAACATCTGAAATTTCTAATGATAGTTCCTCTACAAGTGCAGACTCTAGTAATTCTTCTAGCTCTGGCAGCGGAGATGGAGAGCTTTCAGTCGGAGACACGGCAACTTTATCTGGTAGTTATTACTACGATTCAACAGGTACAGCTCCTGCGGGTAGCAAGTATTCTGGCGTTGAGAACGGTGTTGTAGTAGATAAGATTAACGGCAAATACGGAGACTATTCTTATCATATCCATTCTGCCGATGGCGCTTACACGGATCTAGGCTGGGTTAAGAAGAGCCAGCTATCTGGGTATGATACAGGTGGATATACTGGAGATTGGAATGGCGGCGATGGACGCCTTGCATTATTGCATTCTAAAGAACTTGTATTGAACTCAAGTGATACCAGTAATATTTTAAATGCGGTTTCCGCAATTAGAAGTATTGCTAGTATGGGCGATATTACAAGTACAATTGCTTCTGGTGTTGCTTCTCTTGTTAAAAATATGTTAGGATTCAATTCTAATGCAAGTGGGGTATACGGAAGTGATTCTAACACTGAGATTTCTAATGGCAATGTATTTAACATTTCCGCAGAATTTCCAAATGCGAATAACGCAGACGAGATCCGTGAAGCTATTATGTCTTTACCGACTCTTGCAAGTCAATATTTATCTCGGAATGGAAGATAAGAAAGTGAGGGGCTTTTATAGCCCCTCTTTTTTATTGGTCTATTTCGTTTAATTTTTCTTTATATTCTTTGAAATTTAATATAATAGAGAAAAAAGGAGGAGCTGACTAAATATGAGTGAAAATTCAAATATTCAGAATAGTTTATTTGAAGCTATGAAAATTTTTAGTGAGTCTGCTACCGCAAATTCTAATGCGACTATTACAGTAGAAGGTAAGGTTACTGCAATAGTAGATGAAGCAGCTGGAATTTATTCAGTTGAATATTTAGGCTCTACATTTGATGTTCATGCAAACAGTAGTGCTACATATTCGGTTGGCGATAGTGTATATATATTAGTTCCAGATGGCGATTTTACAAAAGAAAAGATTATCCTCGGAACTATTTCAGCAAGCGCAAGTGTATATACGAATGATATCGAAAATGGGTCAAATTATTATGATATTAGCGATAATCTCATTGATATAGATTCAGGTATTATTAAACTTAGTTCCTATGGAACTATAAATAAAGGTGATAATAAAACAAATATTACGTCTCAAGAGGCTGAAGTATTTGGAAAATTAATTAATGGATATCTAAATGATTATAGAACTTTTAAGTTGGGCGTTTCTGTAAAGACTTCCTTAGAGGTTGATCAGCAGAATAAAGGTAATTACGGAATTTGTTTAAATATTCCAATTAAAGAGACTGCGGCCAGCGGTGGGGGATCTCAGAACGAGACTTGGAAAACAATCTATCTAGAAACCGCAAATTTTGTCGGAACCCCATACCGCTATTTAGTGTGGACGCCGCAAGAAGTATATTTTACAATAGATGAACAGTATGAGTATGATTCGTCTAGGCTACCCTACTATTCTTACTTTTGTTATGATTTTACGCAAGACCCTAATAAGACGAATATACTTGACATTCAATTAAAAGATATTACTTTAAAAGTTGTCAATGAGATGACTACAGACGAGACTACTGGATATAGTCTATTCTTGAAAGCGAGCGAAGGCGAATATTATTCTACTTTTTATAAGAATACAAAAACTATTACACCAACGATTAAAGTAAACGGGAAAACAACTACTCTTAAAGATGCTGCTATTTATTGGTTTATTGAAGATACAGAAGTTAAAGCTGATAGTGAATACTATTCTACTTATGGCGGCTATGGATGGAAATGTTTAAATACTAAAACGAATGTCGCTTATAATGAAGATGGCACTCAAACTTATAATTGGATAACGACAGTACAGAATCATGAAGTAGATAGGTCTGAAGTTCGTGCGGCAACTCGCTTTAAATGTACAGTAGCATATAGTGGTAAAGTGCTTTCCGCAATTATTACCCTAAAAAATTTATCTGTACAAGAAAGCATTACCTTAACTTCTACTAAAAACTTGACAACTAATGAAGATCAAACAACCATTTCACAAAGTCAAGATAATACTTACATGAAAGATACTGGCTATGTAAATCTTTCTGCTATTGTTTATTATGCGGGGGTTACTGAAAAAGAAGCTAACCGCAATAATATAACTTATAGTTGGGCTAGATATGATAAAGATGGAAATTACATTAATGATGCCAATGACTTCTTTACTTCTGTAGTTAGCAACAAACTTACAAAAATTGATGGAAAAATTTGTTATGTAACTCAGGTTAGTTTTCCAACAAATTCTGTAGAACAGCTCAATACAATTTACTGTACGGCTAAATATTCATATGTTGACAGTTCTTCAAATCGTTATGAAGAACAAATTGGTACGGCAAAGATCGGAATAGCGACAAGCACTGAGTATGACTTGAATTTAAATATTAATGGTGATAACGTTATTTATAAGTATGATACGGATGGAGACAGCCCGATGGGCAGTGCTTATGACGGGCCTAGCACGTCAAAAGTAACAGAAATTGCTCCATTAACATTTACGGTAACTCGTGCGGATGGTACTGAGCTTACCGATGATGAATATAAATTCGTTAAATGCACTTGGAAGATGCCTAAGTCTTCGATTAGTCTTTTCAGTCTAGGTGCTGGTACCGCCGCAACGAGAGAAGATAACAATTATTATTACTTTGAAGGCTATGGGAAAAATTTTAATTTGCTATATAAAATTGCTAGTAGATTTAATATTAGTAAAATAAAGCAAGCTATTAATCTTACTATTACTTTCCAAGATATAACACTTGAGAAGAGTGCAAATATTTCTTTTATTAAAGAAGGCATGGGCGGAAGTAATGGTACTGCTTATTCTGCTCTTTTAGTATCTGGCGGAATGAGTTCAACAGATAGCGCTTCTGCCGCATACGGAACTTTAAATAGCCAAGGGGTTGCACAAAAACTAAAATTTTTATATAATATTAATAATGGAATTTTATATAGACATGATTATAATTCTAATGAATTAATAAATTGGAATTCAAGTCAAAAGAGAATATATCCCCAAGTATATAGAGATAGTACCTTATTAGACTATGGAACTCATTATGATATTGAATATTCAATGTTTGATGAGAATACCACTAATCCTTGCTTTAATGTAAATAAACAGAATGATGGAAGCTGTTTATTATCTTTAAAATCAACGCCCTCCGCAGATAATTGTAATATTGTTCAGGCAAAAGTAACAGTAAATGATGGCAATGGAAGTACGGCTTCCGCGCAACAAGTTATTTATACTTATTATCCGATTGAAATTACTATCACTGATTTTACTTCTTCTCTTGTTCCTTCTATGGATGGCGGCTTTGCAGAAGTTATGTATGCTTCTGATGGGACAAATCCTTCGTATGATGAGACAGACAATTTTAAAATTAATGATGATAAAGTTCTTCAAATAAGTGAAGATACTGATTTAAATTATTATAATATTACTTGGGAATCTCAAAATCACTTGGGCATTTATAATGTAACTTCTGAGGGTACGACGACAGGTACTAAACAGACTCAGATTGTCGGAAAAGCGACAACAGTAAAAGTAAAACCAGATAATAAGTACGATGATGGCAATTCTAAGAATTATGTGCGGGCAACCTTGATTTTTGATTCATCAAGAGAAAGTGAATTAGCAACAGAAAAAGCAAAATGTATTAATGACCGTGATGTTGCTAGTAGAGCATTGATTCAAGAGCAAAATAACTTTACTAATTTAAAAAATTGTGTTATACTATATAATGAAAAGGTTAATAATTGGTATTCAATAATAGAGAATATAAAATCATTATTGTCTAAAGAAACTAATGCTGAATATGCTTTAGAAAAAATATTAGATATTGCAGATGAGACATTAAATTATATTAATTTACAAGAGAAATATAATGAATCAAGTGCGGCAATCGCCTCGGCAGTAAAAGATATAAAGCAAAAATTTAATGCGTTAAAAGAAAAAACGGAACAGGCGCAAATTAAGTTAAAAGCTTTAAATTCTTTATCTGATTTAATTTCTCTTAATGAGTATAGAATTGAGATAACCGCATCTGAGATTGAAACTTTAAAGAATAGCATCGGACAGGAAATAACAAATGTATTAGTAATAGATATAGATAGAGTTAATGAGCAAATTACATCTTATCAATCTAGTTATAGTACATTGCAATCTGACTTTTATAAAGCTCAACTGAATAACTATAATCAGATTAAAAATGACATTCAGTCTGTAGCAGCTCAGATTCCAGCTTCCGCATTTGAAAGATATGTTAATTTTAAGAATTTAATTTTATCAATACTTTCTGCTTTTGATGATGGGGTTTCATATGATTACATGAAGAAGAGACTCCAAGAGTTAGAGAATTTATTCTACTCGATTGCTATTGTTAATTCAGACCATACATTAACATTGCGGGAATCCATTGTTAATGAATATAATACTATTATTGGAGAATATCAAAGTACAATTAATACAAATAATAATAGAATTACTTGTATTAATAATATAATTTCTACGAAGGATCATACTATTGTTCATGTTAGACCGATTGTACTATACTTTAATAGATATGAGAAGAGTAATATTAATGCTTGGGACGGTAATAAGATTGAAAGTGGTGACGGCACTTATTTGCTTGCTCCGCAAGTTGGAGCTGGAATAAAAAATTCTGATAATTCTTTTACTGGAATCATGATGGGATTGAGAAGTACCACCTCTTCCGTTTCTAGTTCTAATACAAAGCAGACTGGATTATTTGGTTATGCAAATGGTAAGCAATCATTATTTTTGAGTGCGGAAACTGGTGCTTCTATCTTTGGTATCGCGGGAAGTGGCGGTCAGATTATTATTGATCCGAGTTCCCGCAATGGAAGTTCTGGAGCGATCTACAGTAGTAATTATTTTAATGCTGATGGATACGATAAAACGACTGGACTGCCTAAAGATATTACCAGAAATCTTTCTGGTAATGGAATGATTATTAATTTCTCTGAACCAAGTATTAAATATGGTTCTGGCTACTTTACTGTTGATAGCAATGGTAATTTGCATGCTGGCGGCGGAGGAGATGGAGATGTTGGAGGCTGGTCTATTACCAATACAACTCTTCAATCGAATAATTATAAAGCTAGTAAGAATGGTATCTGCTTGGACGCTGCTAACGATCAGATTGTCTTTGGAAATAGCAATGGTAAAATATTCTCTGGACGGCATACTGAGTTAAGTAATACTCAAGATGGCTTTTACTTATCTCAAGATGGACTTTCTATTGGCTCTAAGACAAAAGTAACCAGTGATGGTACAATGTATCTTGGAGATGGCGCAGTTAATGGAACAAGTAAGCATTGGGAAATTAATGGCGGAAATGGAAATTCTTACATTAAATATGGCAATTCTGGTAGTAGCAATTCAGTTTATTTGGGAACTGAAAAACTCACATTAGGAAGCAAGTTTTATGTGAATCCCGCAGATGGCTCTATGAGATTAGGAAATGGAGCTGTTAATAATAGTGGCAGACACTGGACTATTGATACTAATAGCGGAGAATCTTATATTGCCTATGGAACGGATTCCTTTGATGACGACTCTGGCGTATATGTTGGAACTGATGGAATTAGATTAGGCGATAATTTTAGTGTCGATGATGGCGGTTCTATTCAATCAACTGACGGAAAAATTGGCGGATGGTCAATAGATCATTCAACATTAACAGGCGGTAATACTACTTTAAATAGTAATGGAACTATTACTTGTAGCACATTATATGCTAATAATAAAGGCTCTATTGGTGGATGGACTATTGGCAGTTCAACATTAACAGGCGGTAATACTACTTTAAATAGTAATGGAACTATTACTTGT
>CAYNMA010000054.1:14320-16304 GCA_964398075.1 uncultured Bacteroides sp.
AACCAGTTAATTGCGAATACGAGTGGCTCTATCGGTGGATGGAATATTAATTCTAATTCGTTGTCTACTTCTAGTGGCGGTGGCTTAACCCTTGGTACGAATGGTATCACAGGATTACATTTCAGCTTAAATAGCAGCGGATTAAGTTTTAATTCCGGAGGAACTGGAATTAATAGCTCTGGTACTTCTTTTACTGGTAGTCGAACAACAGTAGACAGTAAAGCTTTGCCAACTTATATTAAAGACTTAGCTGTAGAAAGTTTAAACGTTTCTGATGAGTTAGTCTTTCAAGGATACTCTGTTAAATGGCAATCTGTCAAAGTTATTACTAAGAGAAAGATGGAATGGTCACACAAGTCTTATAGCTTTGTGACTGACGTTTCTTGGAACGAAGAAGAAGAAGACGTGGAAGTCGATCGTTGCGGAGAGCATGACTTCGTTTTTGATCTTACTTCGACTAGCTATTATAGGAATCTTTTTATCTTAACTAATAAGGGAGAAGAAAAGGAAGAAGGAGGAGACGCTAATTAAAATATGGATGGATTTAACACTAGATGTGAAATATTAAGAAGAAAAATTATAGATAACATTAATGAAAGCCAATTACCTATTGGCGTTGTCTATTATATTTATAAGAGTTTAGCTCATGAGATTGAAAATACATACTATGGAGCTTTAAATGGAGAAGCTAAAGAGACTCCAGTAGAGAAGAAAGATGATGAGGTGCTGAATAGTAATGAGTAAAATTTTGAAGTCTTTCACTATATCAGATATTACATATGACGCTGATAGGCAAAAGACTACTTATACTTTTTCCCAGGGTAAGAATGAAAATGATAAAATATCAAGAGTTGTAATGGGTGAAAATGATTCTGATAAAATTGCAGAAGGTATTGCTAACATTATAAAGCAATATTATTGTTAAGGAGGAGAATTAAATGGATTTTAAACTTATTGTCGTAGAAGTAATTCTTTGTATTGCTGCGGCAGGTGGTATTTTTGCATTTACAAGGATGCCGAAGGAGAAGCGTATTTCAAATATTAAAGAATGGCTTAAATATGCTGTAGTTGAAGCAGAGAAAGCACTTGGTTCAGGCACAGGCCAGATTAAACTGCGTATGGTATACGATATGGCTGTAAAACAGTTCTCATGGCTGACAGATTTAGTTCCTTTTGAGACATTTAGTGCTTGGGTTGATGAAGCTCTCGTATGGATGAATCAGCAGCTTGAAGAAAATAAAGCAGCTCAGGAGTATGTAGAAGCAAAGTAAAATTAGCGGGAGGCGGTTTTTCACCTCCCGCATTTTTTGGTCTATTTAGATTTATTTAAAATTCAATCTTTTGAAATATAAAGATAGAAAGATAGGCGATCTTCTTTCTATAATAAGAGAGAGAAGGAGGAATAAAGTATGGCTAGTACGGGATTATATGCCCCGACGATAGACACAAGTATGCCAGCTTTTATTGCAGTCGGTGAAGCTTATTGTAGAGTTTATTTTTCTTTATCTAAATTCTCTTCTTCTACGTCTGCTATTAAATCTGTTCATGTTTCAGTGGTGAAGCAGAGCAGTGGACAAAGTGTTGTAAATAAAACAGACAATGCCTCGAAAGATAGATTTCGCTCTTCGGGGATTATTATTATAAATAGCGCGCCTAAGCCTATTGAGAATGTTGAAAACTACTACTATGTAGATGTTCTTAATGAGGATATTAAATCGGGTGACTCAATAGGATGGCAACCAGGATGGATCTATAAGATTCAACTTAGATTATCTGAAGTTACATATTCAGGTACTCCTGGGCAGGCAGCTTGGCTAGTTGCAGAAGCTTCTAATTTTTCAGAATGGTCAACGTATTGCACGGTTAAAGCTACTGGGCTGCCGCAGATCAAGATTCCCGCATTTGAATTTGACAGTTCAATGATATCAAGTTCTAATCAAGATGAAGAAATTCCATTATCTATTTCTACTCTTGATTTTAATGC
>CAYNMA010000055.1:0-12844 GCA_964398075.1 uncultured Bacteroides sp.
ATGGTTGGCTTGAACGAAGGAGCAATGCGAGCATTGTGACTGAGTGAAAGTCAAGTAGATACAAATAAAAAACACAAAGCGCTCAAAAAGTGGAGAAACATCCCAATCAATAACAAAAATAACAAAACGTGGAATTTTTAGAACATCCCATATATATACAGCCACTTAGACTTAGGTTAATGCCTTTGTTTAATGCAACTTAAAAACTCTCTTACCCTCTTTTTATCTTACGCCAAACTATCATTGGATAGTAAGGGAACAGTTTGAGCAAATACAAGACTTGTTTTCTTGTGAGCCAACCATAGTTGAGCACCATACGTTTGCGGGTATGGAATTCCATTTCCTTATACCGACGACGGAACTGCGTCTTATCGGCTGCTTGGGCGTAATATTGCGGGTAAAAAGTCTCTTTCACTTGCAACACAGAGCAATCAAATAGATATTGTTTCTGTTTATTCTGTGTACGGCTTAGTGTATTAGGCAAAACCCTATACATTGCGGTATTCTCAGGGATATAATGGAATGTACCCTGCAAGCCGAGATAGAGCCACATAGGATAGTCTTGCATACGCCAATCTTGCTCCTGCGAGAGCCGTTCATACGAATTGAGCCAACTCATTGCGGTCTCTGCACGAAACATCACTGTGGGTTCACAGATATAGGTATGAAACAACAATTCCGATGGGTCCTCTGCAATAGCCTCATCCAAAGGCGACTGTTCATATACCTTATCCGCCAAAAGGCATCGGTTAGTATGCACTAAGACACATTGTGCATCCTGCCGCAAGACATCCACTTGATGCTGCAGTTTGAGTGGATCTATCCAATAATCATCGCCATCGCAAAGAGCGATATATTTTCCACGGCAATGACGTAACATGACTATAAAATTCTTCACCAAACCCAGATTCGGGGTATTGTAGAAATGACGCACCTTATCGGGATATTGCAGTTGATAGGCAGCACCTATAGCCGATGTACCATCCGTAGAATGGTCATCACCGATGATAATCTCTATCGGCTCATCCACCTGTTGCGATAGAATACTATCTATCGTCTGCTTGATATACTGCTCTTGGTTATACGTACAAACAATAACGGAAATCATGATTTTGATAATGCTTTGTGTTCAATGGATGAAATCTTTGGTGCTACATATCGATGGTATAAGTATGCCACACTTATCGTTCCTATGTATACAATCGCTATATCACACCATTGAGGGAATGTAAAGTGAAGAATGCCTTGAAATCTTATCAATCCGGTAATAATTATATTGTGAAATATATAAATTTCCATGCTTACCCCCCCCATTTACTAATACATCTTAATATCACATTCTCCTTACAATGGAGATATGCCACAAACAGATATGCCATAATGGGGATAGATAGATATGGGCGGATATACTGATTGGGGACATAATAAGCAAAGACAAAGAACAATATAAGTACCGCCACTGAAAGATACTTATGTATATCGGACAAGGTATAGTCTCTCAGGCTATATGCAAGCACCATTCCCAACAAACACTCGGAGATACGAACAAAAGGCATATTGACACGTACCCAATAAACACCATCGAAACAACACCAAGTAACCACGACTGCAGCAATGGAATATAGCAAAACGCACAAGGCAAAAACTCGTGGATTACGCCGTTGCCAACGCTGCAACAGAGGGAGCAGCGCATAAAACAACACCATGACGCACAAGAACCACATAGGCGCATTCAGGTAGTAGAACATTGGACGTGCTTCAAACGACGAATAGGCTTGCAACAAAAAGACATACTGCAAGATATCCAATACAGCAGCAGGTGTCCATGCACTGCGAATGGGGATAGTCTCTATCAACGCCAAGATAAGCGCTATCCAATAGATAGGAAAGATACGAAAAAACTTGCGAGTATAATACCGTTTTAGGTTTGAAGTATCAGAATGAGCCGACAGATAACCACTGGCGATAAAAAAGAATGATACTGCACAATAACCTAACGAATGCACGTGTCCATCTATCCATGGGAGATGATGCCAGATAATCAGCATTGCGAGTATAAAACGCCATGCATCGATAGCCATAAGGCGATGTGAATTGCTCATAATAACGGCAAGATGGATGAGAAACTATGATAAGGCACTCTGGTCAGCGATTTAAGTTTCTCTATATCTAACTCCACACGCTGTACATCATGCGCATTAGCAGCCTGATAGACCCACGAGAAAGAAGAATACAAGAGACGTATCTGCTCCAATATCTGATTGACAGACAGCAACTCACCGCTTGCCACATTGATGACCTGCCCATATATCTCCTGCTCTATCAACGAGAAGACAATAGCACATACATCCTCGGCAAAGATATAATCCTTGGTCGCTGTACCATCTCCCCATACCGTGAAAGGTTTCCCTTGTTGTGCTGCCCGCAAAGCGATATTGACAATTCCTTGCCGTTGCGAGTAGTGATAGTGCCCGTACGGATTACTCAAACGCAATACCATCGGGCGAATGGCGTATAGTGTCTGATAAAGGAACAAGTACTTCTCAATAGCCAACTTAACCACTCCGTAACTACTCTTAGGATAGAGTTCGTCTGACTCCTGATGCGGTCTACCCTGCACACTCTCGCCATATACAGCTCCTCCCGACGAGAAGAATACGATATTCTGTACATGATGCCGCACCATTGTATCCAAAAGAGACAAAGTCGGCAACAAGTTACTCTCTACATCGTAACGGGCACTTCCTGCCGCTAATGGTACAGTGCTGCTCAATGAGTGGATAACTACATCAATAGAATGATTGGAGAATATCTGTTCCATCATCGTAGGGTCGGCAAAATCGCCTGAATAGGATTGTGTGACACAATCGAAGGTAACACCGGCAGTGTGTTGCAAGAACTTATCGAACACCACAAAGCGATAAGGCAGATGTTGTTTATCAACCCATTTCATAAGATTCGTACCGAGGAATCCGTAACCTCCAAGTAAAAGTATTGTCTTCATTTCGGAAAAATAGCAATTAACTTTGGAATATAGACTTCAGTTCTTCGGTATCAACCTTATACTGCTGTTCGTTTAGATATTTGAGCGTTTTATTCAACCTGATCATCTCTTGACTTGACTGTAATGCAGTAAATAAGTTTCGCAAGTTAGGGTCTTGATTTGAGTCAATGTGTTTTGTCTGCTTCTTTAACCCTTCAAGAGATGTAGCAAGATGATAATCAGACAAATTGACACCTATTTCTTCCGCACAATACAACACAAACTGTTCAATTGCCGGAATAATCGGTATCATGTAGTGAGGTCTAATATTATGCTTGTAAAGACACAGGTGTTCAGTTTCTGCTAACATATTCATCTCACTTAGATATCCAGGAGTCCTCTTGTCGCAATCAATCACGCCTACCGCAAAACGATCTGCGAACTTCTGTTGCATCTGTCGTGCAACTTGGTTACATCCCTTTTGATGATTGACGCCCGCCTGCACCAATACGGATATCATGTTGGTATCTGCATAGCACTCCGGAATGATACACAACAGATTATTCATGTTTGATATAGGCCTCAAAATTAAAAAACATATCTACGCCATTATCGTAAATCTCAGTAATTTCACTCTCTGTGGCAGTACGTACAATAAAACCATCGTCATCTGCAGCTTGATAAGTAAAGAAGAAACGGAAGCCTTGTATCTTAGCCTGTAATAGATGGGTTAGGATATAAGGGCTATGCGTTGTAACGAACAGAGACATTACATGTTTTCTCCTATTAGCAAACGCTATCAACCAATCCATTAACTGGCACTGTGTCGGAGGGAAGAGATTATCCTCGGGTTCTTCCAAATAGACATCAGAACGCTGAGTAAAAACATATCGATTCAATGTCTCCTTAAACTCTTCAAGAGCCAAGGAATTCTCAAAATGAAAGTCTATGTTTGCATAACTAAAAACAATATCTTGTTTTTCAGTTATCTCATTGTGTTTATCTATTTTGAAATACAATTCCTTTAATAGTCTTTGAATTAGTTCTCGCTGCTCTTGTGTTCGGATAGGAATAAGCGAGGCTTCTTCAGAGTATACACCATCAGCCAAATAATCGAGATTGACATACAATGAGATAAGCGACTGCACACCACTAGAACTATTGCTCAATAATAGTTCTTTTTTATTACGCAGCAGCATCTTATCTTCATTTGACATTTGTTTATAATGATAACTCATGCCAAGATTTAGAATATCTTTTGTATGCTGAAGATAGCGCCGAGCATGGTCCCAATCGTTCATAAAATCGAGTACACAATCATAAGTAGATACCTGCGATTTCCAATTAGGTAATAATGATACTATATTTCGTTCTGAAGGAACATACGAAATTTTAGGACGTTTATAAGTCAATCGTTTTTTCTTCCAAGCAAACTTAAACTGCTCAGACTTATTATCATACTTAAATTTCATGCAATCCGTTTCATACGAGATAACTGTATCTACCTCAAAATAGCCCTCCATCTTATGATAATGCACCATCTCATCACGAAATTTACCAGACTGCATAAAATATTCTTCGGACTGAGCCAACGAAATACGTTTCTCGACCCAAGCACAAAAGCATGCAGTACGCAAAACACAACTCTTACCGGAACTTTGTTTACCAATAATCAAGTTGAAGCGTCCTAAATCGATATCAGCCTCTTTCAACGGTCCTAAATGATAAATACACAGATGTCTCATATTGCCTATTACTTGTCGTAATCGACTGCAAAATTATATAAAATTACTGAAATACACAACTTTGAAACAAAAAAGCCAAAGTGCAGTCTCGTCATAAGCAAGTATAATCGTCAAATCACATAGGATGGACTCTCATTTCGGGAAAAGTATCTTTTTGAGTTTGACTACATGTTTCATCGTTCCATAGTAGAGATAAAGGCATACGCCTTTGAGGTATGCACCGGAGATATGATGTACCTTTGTCCAGCCGGTAGGCATGTTTGCTCCATGGTTATCTAACCGACGATTCGATATACCGAACCACGGAGATGGATAGAGCACTGTCTTGTCGGTATTCCTATTGAGCAATGCTCCCCATTGTGCAAAACTGCTATTACTGATGATATTATGCCGGCACAAGGATGCTACATACAAGTCGGTCAACGGGTCGATATGCGGAACGATAGTAAACCGCTCCCTACTAAAATGACGTGCACACCAATCTGTATCATCACTGATGATAAAATAGTGAACCTTATGGGTATGCAAACGATGTTCCAACAGACGCATACACTTGCGATAAAAGCACATATCTTCCGTCGGAAACTGCATCGGGAGACGAGTATAATCCCCTCTACGCACCACTACTGCACAGGTCTGCATATCTCTATGTATAGCAAAAGCATGCTCTATCTCTTCCACCTGTTGGGCAGTCGGTAAGAACAGGCGTTTTACTACTTCTTCCGACACATAACGGATATCTTGAAAATAACCTTCTAAACGCACATTAGCAGCAGGCAACGAATGAATATCAGTGAGGTCTGTCTCATACTCATAGCAGTAGCAATCAGCAGGACACTCATCAGCAAAGCGGACATTGCGGAAGATTGTTTGCTTATAAGGCTTTATATACTCCGTAAACAGACAATCATCAGGTTCAGGACAATGGTAATAACGGTTGGGCACAGCCACAAACTCCTCACCTAGGCGTTCTGCCAGAGTAGCCGCTGCACCTATCTGCCATAGGTTGTTACCTATTCGTCCTTCCAAATTGATGTATATCATGTCAGTCTATACGTTTCAATAACACCTATTCATACACGAAAAATGCTCTTTATCCTCTTTCCTATCCCTTGCCATAGCCACAACACCACTCCCTGCAGGTAGTGAGCGGAATAATGCCTTACAGCAATCCACGATTTAGGCATAGTCGGAATATATTGTTTCTGCTTTCGCATTCCTATACCAACCCATGGACGAGGATAGAATATTATCTTATTATTAAACATATTTAATACCCCCCCCCACAAAGCGAATGTACTATTGCTTAATATGTTAAAGCAACATAAAGAAATTAAATATAAATCGACTAATGGCTCATGATTGTCCACCACAAACATATTGTCCTTTCGGAAGTGCTTCTTACACCAATCCACATCATCGGATACAATGATATATTGGATATCCTTAGTATGTAACTGTTTTTCCAAACGGCGCATACACTTGTGATAATAGAGATAGTCCTCTGCCGGATTGGTAATAGGAAGATGAAGATAATCACCACGACGAACCACAATACAGCAAGTGCGTGGATGTTTTAAGACGGGATAATTCTTATATAAAGTCTCTTGTTGTTCTGCAGTCGGTTCAAAAAGGCGTTGCACCAATGGAACAGAAATAGTGTCCATATTCGGATAGCAGCAATGCAGACAGATATTCTCCGCCGACTTTGTAAAAGGCTGCTCTTGATACCCATAGTCAACATGCACTGTGTCAGAGGGCAAACTATCTACAAACTGCACATTGCGGAAGATAGTCTTTTGAAAAGGTCGAATATAATCCGCCAATGAACAATTATCTGGTTCGGGACACCAATAGGTATTACTCAGAATAGCACGAAACGGCTCATTCAGTTGTTCTGCTAAAGTAGCCGCAGCACCTATCTGCCAAAGGTTGTTACCCAATCGTCCCTCTAAAAATGCATATACCATCTTTCGCCTATTTATAAGTCTCAATCACTCTTTCAGCCCACTCTTCCACATTATAGTTCCCTAATACATAGGCACGTTGAACAGCATTTCGATGTTGGCATTCTTCTTTCGACATACCTAATTGCGCCTGCAATACAGCACTGAGAGCATGAATATCTTCGGTTGGATAGATACCTATCTCGGGAATATCCAACGGGTTGCCACCAATACGACTGCATACTACCCCACACGAACAATAGGCTGCCTCAATAGGCGAATAACTCAACCCTTCTTCTCGCCCTGCCGACAAGAACACATCGCACGCATTGTAGTAGTCCGCCAACCTGTCGGTAGGTGGAAGAAAGGTAACCCACGAAGGCACTGCACAGATAGCCTGCACAATCCCTTGTTGCGTCTGCTCTACTCGTCCACTCTGCGCAATGGCTAAGCGAACCGGCATACCTTGTTCATTGAGTTGCTGTATTGCCTTAACGGCTACATCTACTCCTTTGCGATACCACGGATAACCAAACATCAGCACCACCTGTTCTGTCTCTCGCCGTACTTCAATAGGAGTAGGATTATCCAAACGGGTGAAATCGATAGAGTTGTTGATAGTAACGACTTTGTTGCGCCGGATACCTATTGCATAAGCACTCTCCGAGACCGACTGACTGTCACCTATCACCACATCATTGGTCCATCGGAAAAGGTATTTACGCACCACCCCCAGACGACCAGACACCTTGTAATGGTTATGCAGATTAGCCACACACTGTATGCCCGACAGGGTACGTAGAAGCCACATATTCACATTGCCTTCTACGAAATGGGTATGAATAGTAGTGATATGATACTGCCGGCACACTGACCGTAGATGAGCCAATATCTTCCATTGCGGATATTTAGAAAAGAACATCCGGTCGATATACACCACCGTATGTATCTTCTCAAACGCTTGCATCCACGCTTGCTCTTGTGCCACACGGGGGAACGCATACACAACCTTATTGTCTTTGCCGAGATGTCTCTCTATTGCCTCCAACGAGGGTATAAAATTACCTCTGTATGGGGCTGCATAATCTGAGAGTAGAAGTATACTTTTCATTGTCTTTCTCTTTTTTTGATAGGTTCATTCCTTACCAGCATCTATTTCTTCATTCTATAAGATGGTCAATTTATTTCCAATATGCAGCAAAATTACTGCTTTTCGGAAATATCTGCAAGAGAGATGATTATGATACGTATTTTGTTGCACATGCAGATATCACAACAGTCCTGCCATATACACTGGCAAGAAGGTTATGCCATCTTTCTGTTCCACATCGTTGGTATGCAGCACAAAGGCTTCGCCTATCTGCTGTTCGAACTTATGCATACATTTCTTGAGCGAGGAAAGGGTATAACGACTGCCGGATTTGACTTCGATAGGTGAAATGTTCTTCCTCGATGTGATGCGTGATGTTGTGATGAGGAAGTCAATCTCCATATCGTTGGACGCATCTTGGCGGTCAGACTTGCTGTAGAAGAACAGTTCGTGTCCGGCAGAACGAAGCATTTGGGCGACTATATTCTCCACTATCATGCCCATATTCACTTCCAACTTGCCATGCATCAGTCGCTCATAGACCTCGGCAGGCATCACGCCGTGGTCGGAGAAGGCGAGACTAATCAGTAGACCCGTGTCAGCCAAGTAACATTTGAGTGCAGTCCGTTCTGTATTCATCCGCAGTCCCACATTGGGCGCAAAAGTGTTGAAACAGATGTTCACGATGCGCGAATCGCTAAGCCAGAAGAACGCACTCTCATAACTATTCATTCTGGCGTTCGGGTCGATATCGGACAGCACAAAGCGTGACTCATGTTGTTGAAGTTGCGATGGGATAGCCTGAAAGATGGCCCCTGCGCGCAGTTCTGCTCCTGTGGCGTATTTACGGATGTCATCCTCGTACAAGGTCAAGATATTCTGCTTTACACGCTCGACAGCCCTAAAATCCTTGGTTTCGATATAGGCAGCAACCGCTTGTGGCATACCTCCTACAATCGTATATAAGCGGAAGATTTCCAATGCCTTACGATGTATCATGCCAAGTGGCTTGCGTGCAGCGAAGCAGTCGTGGATATACGGCATCAAGGTCTCATTACCCATTGCCCAAAGGAACTCCTCGAAGTCCATGGGGTACATAGGCAGATGTTCCTCTTCGGAAGGTATCACAATATCGCGCACATTGCGTTTGATGCTGATGAGCGAGCCTGTCTCGATATAGTCGAAACGACCGTCTGCCACGAGATATTTGATGGCGGCACGGGCACGAGGAAAGAGTTGTACCTCGTCGAATATGATAAGTGATTTGCGCGGATGCAGCACCACATCGTAATGCAACGAAAGCAACTGAAAGAACATATCCAGATGGGTGATATGTTCATGGAAGAGGGTTTGCACCTCGGGGTCTTCATCGTTGAAATCGATGAGGATATAACTTTCGTACTCCTGTTTTGCGAACTCCTCAATGATATAACTCTTACCGATACGGCGAGCACCTTCAATTAGCAATGCCGACTTGCCATTGCTATTTTGCTTCCAATCAAGCAGTTGCGAGTATATTTTTCGTTTCATACGGCTATTATTTCACGTTTTCAAGACTTTCGAATGGGTAAAATCTCACGTTTTCAAGCGATTTGAAGACCTAAAATTTCACGTTTTCAAGAGTTTTGAGACTGCAAAGGTACTGCTTTTCGGGGATATGTGCAAGTTCTTGCATTTACTTAGCACCTGCTCTGTACAATGTTACACCCCGATTCGCTTCCGAAAAAAGCGTATAATACGATTCAAATATTGTTTTATGCTAAATTGAGTATCCAATATATATATATATATATTATTATATACCATCAAATACTTAAATAAATGTAGTAATACTGATATATTCCTCTCCATCTTAATTCGGTCCTCATAAAAGGCTATACGGCGTTTGGCACTTGCAGAGATAGGCCATTTATCGTAATCAACACAAGTAAGATACGAACCTTGTGCAGGTAAGAACTGTCGAAACGACCGCACTGCATGGGGTGAATTATGTATTGGCATTCCACACACTTGTCCTCGATGAATACGATAGTATATGGTAGGCGTTGGACAAAAAATAACCGATTGTTTGTCAATGGCAAGCAAAGCAACAATAGCATCATGATGAAGTTTCCCTTCTCCCAATTGCAGTAACGGGACTTTATTTACCAACGATCTCCGCACAGCAATCATCGCTCCCGTATAGATATTACCATTCAAAAAAGCCTCTAACATATACCGAGATTGGCAGAGCAACTCCAACTGTTTGGCATCTGTCTGCAGATTATCTACAATAGACAATGGTGCACCCTCGCTATTAAGGAAAGGTCTACCATCATCATCTATCAGCCATGCATTCGAGAATACCATCTCTTTTGTAGGATTGGCTGAAAACCACGAAGTAATAACTTTTGTCTTATTGGACAACCACACATCATCTTGGTCAGAGAAGAAAATAACATCTCCCCTGGTAGCCGCAATAGCCTTTTCAAAATTAGCACATACACCATAGTTTTGTGCTGTATCATTCGTCAAGATACGAATGGCTATATTTGTTTCTTGAGCCACGGAGCGAACTACTTCCAAAGTGCTATCTATAGAGCGGTCGTCCGATACAATAATCTCGTCAACAGGCAACTCTTGTTCAATGATAGAACGCAGTTGTTGCTCTATATATTTCTCCCCATTGCAACAGCAAAGGGCAACAGAGAGAACCGGTTTATGCATAATAGGTTCCATAGTCAAATTGATATAATTCTTTTAAGCGCTGAATGATTGTCTGTTTTATATCATCCATACCCACCGCCACCGGTTCGTTGCTATACATTGCGCTGCGGGTAACCCCACAGAAATGCGTTGCATAAGCGGGATAGGCATAAAACGACCAATCCATGTAATGATACCCTTTTGCCATTAGACTCTCGAAAAGCAATGCGCCTGTATCATACAGCGTATCGTCGATGCGATGTCCCTCATACCGTTTACGGAACAAACTCATACAACCATCGGTCCATTGTGCCAATCTATGCAACCCATGCTTGTGTAGTTTGTTTCGAACCTTGCGAATGCCCCCTCCCATCGTGCCAAGATTAGACTTCGCTATGATATTGAAACTCATCCCAGTTTCTATCTCCTGCCGCACAAGCGGTACATGCAAACAGCAATAAGGTATCCACATCCGCTCGGCATGGAAAGTGTGCTCCATGGGTGGTAATCCATACCCAGACACTTGCTTCATGCCGCATCCGAAGATTCTCGACTCTTCAATCAGCGAGTGGCTACGTAGGGTTCGCATCATCTGCAAAGCTTCTGCACTGAGTATCTCTATATCGGAATCTACCAGATAGACCCAATCCGACTGGATATGCAGGAACAGGTCGTCGAGTGTATCACCATGCTGACGTAACGGCAGACAGATAAGGTCGAAACTGTAGTCCTTCTGCAAACGGCGTAATGCTTCAGCATCCGACTGCCCATTAAGCGGACAATCGATAACCAGTAGTGGCATATCCATATAGCGTTTGGTACTCAGTATCGCTAATGTGGTGCAGAGCAGCGTATGTACATTCACTATCACTGCCCGCTCTGGACTGTATGGTATCTCGGAGATATTCATTTTTCGTTTATGCGTTTATGCGTTTTGCGTTTACTCGTTGTTTAGTCGGTTTAGAAGTTTATGGTTGCACGTTGGTGACTCTGTGTTTATGACTTCGTGTTGGTGGTTGTTGATAATTGTTGATAATGAGTTGATAATTGTTTTTAATGAACCTTTAATGACTTTTAATGGAGTCTTTATGATAATATTGGGCTAATATTTGGCAATATTTGTTCCAAAGCTTTTATGTCAATTCATGTCAATACGACGTAGTCATCCGTCCTAAACCCATTTAATTGTCCGCAGTCCTTCGACAGACAGCCTTTTCAAACAGACTATAATCCGGTCTATTCGGCACTTCCGGTACTGCCAGGTCTTGATGCAGCACGCTTGACAACTCGTCCAATGTCCGGTACTCGTATATGCCTTGTATATTGAAATAGTCGCGCATACTATCGGTATTTGCAATCACAGGTATACCGGCTATCTCTGCCTCCACGATACGCGTCAGTGCCCCTGTAGTAGGTGGCTGATTAATGAGTATAGCCGTACAATCCATCATTTCTTGCGTCAGTTGCTCTTGCGACAACTCACCCAACAGCACTACGTTCTTGCCATCGGCAGGGATACGTATACGGCTATCGGTACCATAGCCTCCGACACGCAGAGTAATATCGGGTAAGTATTTGGCTGTATAATCAACCAACTGCTGCATGCCTATAGCCGTTGGACTATTGATAGCCGAACCGACCACTAAGTAGGTATGCCTATTCTCTTTCTCTTGCTGCTCACGAGCCGTGCGTATTTGCAAGAGCCACTCTCGACACTCCTTTGCCGGATAGTAAGGCAGGTAATAAGCATTCACGCCATAGAGCCGCATAAGCCATGTCTCCTCTTTGCTAATCATAAACACCGTCTCACACTGACGGAGTAACGACACTTCGTTCAAGAAGTCTACCGGTGCATAATGCTGCGTTATCTCCGACCGGCTACCAGGCACGAGTGTCTCGATGTTGTGCATCACCGCTACCACGTGTTTCTTCTGTCGAAATGCCTCCTCCACCACCACATAGTGATAGGCTGCACTGCCCTCGTAGACAAACCTATCTTCTTTTTGCAAGAAGAACGTCTTCAACGAATCCACGTTCCATGCCCACGCCTGCAAGTAGTGGTATACCGCTTTGGGATGAGTGAATAGATGCCGAAAGATGACTCTGTTTTGTGACTGCATCACAAGCCGCAACGCACGCCACCACAGACCTATTGTAAGGGGTTTGATATGCATACCATAGTAAGTGCGCTGAATGCCCAACTCGTTGTATACCTCGTTCAGTTGTGCCTCCCGCCGTTCTCCGCCATTACCAAACGGCTTGTTATCAAATATTCGAAATGCCAATATATTCATGACTCATATTTTATGTTAATGACTGCGTGTTGATGACTACGTGTTAGTGATTACATGTTGGTGGTTGCACGTTAATGATTTTATGTTGATGACTTTGTGTT
>CAYNMA010000055.1:12944-16203 GCA_964398075.1 uncultured Bacteroides sp.
GTGATTACATGTTGGTGGTTGCACGTTAATGATTTTATGTTGATGACTTTGTGTTGACGATTGTTGTTAATGAGTTGGTTATTGTTTTTGACCTAAGTTTTTTATACTTTTTTGACGAAGTATATTTGACTCATATTTGGCAATATTTGTTCAAAAGTTATGTTAATCAGTCTTTTAGCGCCGCGGTCCGTTGTCCTTTAGCACTCCGTGCGGTCTGTTGTCCATTTTACGACCAATTCAGTCAATACGACGTAGTCGTCCGTATCGTCTGTTCCACTATCTTTGCCATGCGTTCCCACGAGAACTCTCTTGCCCGCTGCAATGCCTGCTGCCGTTGCTGCTCTCGGTCACCACTGAGTAAAGTCTTTATCGCCTGCACCAAGGCATCCACATCGGTCGGGGTAATCGTTATACCTGCCTCGCCTACCACCTCCGGCAACGACGACACGTCACTCGTTATCACCGGACAGCCACACTGCATAGCCTCCAATGGTGGCAGCCCAAAGCCCTCATACAGACTCGGATAGACAAAAGCCGAGGCGGCGGTATATAACTGCGCCAACTCGTTATCGTCCACATACCCCGTCAACCGTATCTTATCTGGATACTGCTGTTGCAGACGCTCGATACGCTGCAGCAGTTCCGTATTCTTCCAACCATTGGCACCCGTCAATACCAACTGCGGTATGTCCTGCTCAGTCTGCAAGAGCGAGGTATAAGCAGCAAGAACAGTGTCAATATTCTTGCGAGGCTCAATAGTGCAGACAGACAGTATATAACCTCCCGATATGCCCCATCTCGTCCGCAACGCGTCACTTAATGGTGTAGGCACAAACACATCCGCTGCTGCCAGATGTGCCACGGCGGTATGGTCTACCGGAAAATCTCTTCGGAAAGCAAGGAAGTCCTGCAAGGTCGATTGGCTGACACATACCACGCTGTCCGATACAGATACGCTGTTCATTATCTCGATGAGAGTCTGTTTGTTCACCTCCGAGACAAACCACTCCGGATGACGTATAGGTATCAAATCGTGTACGATAAGCGTCGCAGATAGCCCCATGCTGTGTACCCATTCGGGAACGGGATAATAGGTTGCCAAATAATGTGCCGACTCCGACGGCAACAACAACGTGCGGTTGGGGACAAGGCGATGTATGCCTCTTGCATAATAGCGCAGCATATTCTTGCAACACCGGCAGACGACCTTACCCAACCAGGAGGCAGTACGGTCCTGTTGGGCTCTCAATTGGTCTGCTAATGCCAAAGGTTTGTCGGTTAGACGTTGATAGACACTACGCTCTGCCGTAAGCAGGTGCGTCTTTGGATAATGGGGCAAGACCTGTTGCCGCATGATGCGGTCACGCCCCATGGTGTCGTAGAGCCATATATCATACCGTCCGGACGCTACCAACTGCTTGAGCAACTGCTCCGACACACGGTATAAGCCCGTACGAAAAAGTTGTGTCTCGTACGCATTCACAAACAATGTGGCATCAAAGATGATTACTTCTTGCGGCATAGCAGTTTATTCTTGATATTACGAAGACCACGTATCAACTTCATGTATGCATTTTGGTTCAATCGGTCCCAACGCTCATAGTCTGGCATGAACAGAGGGAACTCACGATGCAGAAAGTCGGCACGCTCTTTCCATTGGAACGACTTGTCGGCATTGCTGCTGATACCATTGGTATCATATACGGCAATATATTGCGGGATACGGGATATGGTCAAGTCGCATTTGAACAATCCTTTCATGATGAATGCCCAGTCGGAGATTATCTTATACTGCTCACAATATCCTCCTAATCGCAGCAAGGCCTCTCGACGGATGAGTGTACTTTGATGGGGGATATGCGTATTCCGCATTGTCTCGAAGGTGATGTACGGGACATCGATACACTGCTCGTGAACACGCTCTCCGTTTATATCATCGTACTGATAGCCGTACGCAATGTCGGTTGTTATCGATTGTTGTGCTAATTGTGCAAGTGTATCCACTTCTGCCAGACTATCGCCGCTATTAAGAAACAACAGATAGTCCCCATGCGCCATGCGAATTCCCTTATTCATGGCGTTGTAGATACCCGTATCGGGTTCGGAGAGTATGTGCAGTTGGTCTGTTGCACCATGCCATCGTTTGGGTATCTCCTGTAGATACTCCTGCGTGCCGTCGGTACTTGCTCCATCCACAATAATCCACTCGAAGTCGTTCATCGTCTGAGCCAACACCGAATCTACTGTCTTGCGCATACCCGCAAGGTTGTTATAGGTGATTGTTATGATTGACAGTTGCATAGGTTTTGATGGTTTTGTTTTTACCATATCCGCCACTCTTGAAAATCGACGCCCAAGCATCTTCCTTCCGGCATACGGAGGTACAGGAACATGCCTATGTTAGAACTCAGAGTTCCGACAAAGAGTTCGGCTCTCGAGAGGATTTCCATATCTGCGAATAGGTTAATCATTTCTTGATATTTCTCTTGTCCTTTCACTGCATCAAATGTGCGTTGGTCGTACCCTCTGTGTAGGGGGGGGGTAAGCGTAAGGAACTGATATTCTGCATATTGCAGCCTCAATTCCTCTACAACAGTATAGTCATCTGTTGCCACAAACACATTCTTGCATGCAGTATGTGTTCGTAGCATATCCATATATCTTGCCAAATCGGTGTGAGGTGCTTCAATCGTTTTATCTCCACGACGCACATGAATGGCGATATACGATGATGGGAGTTGCACCTGTTGACAGCGTTCTTGTACTGCCTTTACTGTTGCAGGATTGAAACGATAGGTTTCTTTCAGCAATTCTCTACACTGCGTTATCAGTTCGGGCGTTACCTGTTGTTCGCGCATCTGCCAAAACACATCGTAGGTAAGATAATCGACACGATGCATGCGTTTGCCTATCGAGAAACAAGCCCGTTTCAGCCGTGTCCGATATCCTTTTGATGGTTCCGGTGCATGATAACGGAGGTTCATCTTGGCTTGATAAGGTAAGTTCAACTCATGGCAAAACGGGAGGAAATACGTGTTCCACCCGCCCTCTGGTGCAAAATTAGCTTCTTTCGAACTGAGGATGAACTCAATATCATGCTGCTTGCACCACAACATACACAATAGCATATTATTGTATTCCGAATAGAAGCCAGCCTCTGCTCCTACTCTGAATAACAGCCGTCTCCGCTTGGTTTTGTCTAATGTATTAACCATTGTCATTTGTCTTTCATTTAGTCCACATCATAGATGCACTCTCC
>CAYNMA010000056.1:0-16054 GCA_964398075.1 uncultured Bacteroides sp.
CCATCACCCTCACTGCTGCCGCAAGCGTGTATGTTAAGTTCGCCGAGAAGGTGCAGCAGTATTGGTACATGGACGAGAAAAATACGGGTTGGGGGACAGACAAAGGTATACAATTGACCCGTACCGATAAATATGCATATATCCAACGAACGGCATATAGCGGTACGGACAATAAGTTCAAGATATTTGAGGAAAACAATAATAATGTTGGAACGGTCTTCTACGGTAGAGCGAATGTCAACAACGGCTTTGCCGATACGGATATCGAGTTAGGCACAGGCGATACAGAGTGGAACAACGCCACGATAGGTAGCACCGATAAGGACTACTATGTGATACTCTTCTTCCCGAACACCACTATCAATGTGTCAAACAACTACTACCTCTGCGCCAGTTACTCCTTGCCGACAGAAGCCGACCCTTATCCTGTTACCTTCGGTGTAGTGGACGACCTCGGCGGTACGCTGACGGCACAAGTGGGCACGAGAACCATCACCTCGGGTACATCGGTGACGCACGCCACGTTCACGGCAATGCCGACAGTAGGTTACGCCGTCGAGGGTTGGTACTCCGATAAAGATGGAACAACGAAGATTACAGGAGCAGGAACAGCCACCACCTACACGCTGTCGTCTATCTCATCGACCAACTGCGTGGTGTATGTGAAGTTCGCGCAGACAAAGACGATCTACCTGAAGAACAACGACTTCACATGGAACGATGCTTATGTGTATACCTTCAGTGCCAATCCGTGGGGTGATAATAAAGGCGTGCAGCCTAAGAATAACCGAATAGAGTTTGCCCAGATGACCAAGGTAAACGATAGCGTGTTTGCTTATACTCTAACTAAATCTACTCCATTCTCGTTCGTTGCGTTCAGTAAAGATGACCAAAACACCTACAACGAATTCTATACGACAGAGGTTGTTTATCGTGGTGACCACACCAATAACCTGCAGATGTTCGTATCGGAGAAGGCGCAAACAGCATCATTGGTTAACTACACTACCTACCGCTACAATGGTATCTGGATGCGGTATAACGCCACCAATGCAGGATATAAGTTGGTACTGACCGGCAATGATGTTAGCGTAAAAGACTACTTCACAACCACCACCCCTGGCGAGTTCTCCTTCTCCAAAACGGTAACGCTGACACGAGGTAAGACCTATACATTCTATATCACCAACGACAATGGCATCAACTTCAGCCGTGGTGCAAATGTAGGAAATAGTATCACCAAGACCACACGCGGTTGGCAGATGTACCAATGGGAAATCGCTAATGTCACGGGCGTCTCGCTTACACCGTCTGTCACGGGTGCGTATACCTTCAACCTGCACTTAGCCGACGGTAAGGTGATGTTCGATGTCGTTTATCCTATCACCACCTACCGACTGGTGTATGTAGAGAAAGACGGCAGCAACATCGTAACCTTCCACCCTTCACACACCATCGATCAAGCTGAGGACCAGACCACCGCTCAGCGCGACACCATCAGCATGCATGTGCGTCCGTTTGTGAAAGATGCATCGGGTGCGCAGTCTACCAACAGCAATACCTGCGAGGTATGGTTACAAGAGTATGACTTCACGACATCCTCATGGACCACCAAGCAGACCATTGATGCTAAGACGCTCTCTCAGAACGGCGTGTATAACTTCGTGATAGAGCAGACTGCCTCGAGCGTGAGCGTACTAAGCGACATCCAACTCTATACGGGTAACTATTATATCCTTACAGAGGCCTCGGATGCAGGTTGGGATAGAAGCAAGGCACAGAGTAACTTGAACTGTCGCTTTTGCTATTCGGAATACGCCAAACAGCATGAGGCGTTCGATTATTACTATTGCCATTGGACCGGTGCAAACACCGACCTGAAGTATGTAGTAGCCAACGATTATAGTTATTGCATCACCGATACCTTGGTGCAAACCGCTTACGAACAGACCAACAACTATGTCGATGCCACGGGTAAGTTGCTGAACAATGCTAATATCCGCTTTATGTGGAATAGTTACGACAACAGCCTCGACCGTGCTTTCTTGGCAGGAGCAGACGATAACCTCTTCCTCTTGAGCGAGAATGGCATCTACGACTCCAACGGTAATCAGCAAACGAGCATGAAGTTCAACGACCAACAGAACTGGGTATATCGCCTCGATGTGAAAGCCGACCCGAACACGAGGGTGAAGATCAAAGCGCCTTATGCGGGCGTCACGCAGTACTTCAAAGGTGCCGAAGGCGACTTCTCGGATGCGAACACCTTCCTGTTTATTGAAGGAACAACTGGCAATTCGTATAATATCCGCGTGATATACGACTTCAAGACCAACCACCTCATCTGCGCATGGATACCCGAGGGCGAGATCAATGCGGGCGAATCGATAATGACCGACCTAATGATCATCCGCAATAACCAAGACGAAGCCAAGCAGTTGATATTCAATCCGAGTGACTTGAATATCAATAAGGTGAACAATGCATACTGTGTCTTGACGCTGACCCGAGACTACCTCAACGGAAGTGCCTCGGCGAAAGAGAAAACGGTCTACTGGGTATCGTTCCCGTTCGATGTACGCCTCTCGGAAGTATTCGGTTGCGGCACCTATGGCGAGCATTTTGCTATTCAGTACTACGACGGAGCCTCGCGTGCCGCTAACGGATGCTGGGCTGACTCTCCCACTTACTGGAAATATTACTGGGAGACCAACGATGTGGTGCTCAAGAAAGGACATGGCTATGTGGTAGATATCGATTATCAAAAGATATTGAGCGACCAGTTCTTGAATGGCAACTCCGAAGTAAGTATCTACTTCCCTTCGGCAAACATCGACCCCATGACAATCAGTGGCGTAGTGGAGTCGGTCACTTATCCCGAACATACCTGCACGATTGAGCGTGATAACCGGTATATATACGACTCCAACTGGAACCTATTAGGTGTGCCATCCTATGCTAACATCGATGCTTTTGGTAACCCGATGGTAGCAACGCAGATTGGTGACTATAAAGTTGGATTCCTCTACGAATACGATGCTGCCAACAGTGCTTTCAATGTGGTAGATGCTGCAAATATCGATTTCCATAGTATGCGTTCCTATCTCGTTCAGTTTGCCGGAACAGTCGATTGGCAAAACAAGAGTACAACCGGTACCTTGCCGCACGAGGTGCGTGCCAAAGCCCCTGCTCAAGCCGACGAACAGTACACCCTCCGTCTGCAGTTGGCGCAAGATGGCAATACGCTCGACCAGACCTATATTCGTCTGCAAGAGCAAGATGCCACGGCGGCGTTCGACCTGAATATCGACCTAACCAAACAAGATAAGTCGGGTGCGAATATCTATTCCTTAACGCCAAACGATAGCATTCGCGTCGCAGCCAATGTGTTGCCTATCGCAGCGCAAACGGTTGTCCCATTGGGCGTTAGCGTGACATCCGACGGAGATTACACCTTCAGTCTACCTGACGGCACCGATGGTTTGGAGACTGTGTTGGTAGACACCGAGGAAAACACACGCACGAACCTCCTATTCGGCAATTATACCGTGACCCTGAACAAGGGTACCTACGAGAACCGCTTCCGTGTGGAGATACGAGATAGTAAGATTACTACAAGCATCATCGATAACAACGCCGACCAATCCATCAAGAAGTATATGATTGACGGTGAACTGTTTATCCAATATGGTGAACGAGTCTATGATGCATTAGGACGAATGATTAAATAACAAAGATAAATGAACAACAGATTTCTCTTGTTTCTTCTCTGCTTACTCCTGTCGGTAGGCGGTGCACAGGCTGCGCAGAAGAAGACTCAGCACAAGAAACTAACAAAGACCTACACCAACGTGCCGCTGAAAGACGTGTTGCACGATATAGGTAAACGAACCGATTATGTGATCGACTACTCCGATGCCGAGTTAGACCTCGCAGCACCGGTGAACAAGAAGTTCAAAGAGACTTCGGCGGTGTCGGCTATCAAGAAGATAATAGGCAAGCAGTATGTGGTGAAAGCCAAAAAATCGGTCATTCGCATTACAAACGTACCCGTGCCGCCTACTACCTATACCTCTGCCGCACTGCAACCCTCCGAGATAACAGAGACCGAGGAACAGATCATCAAGACCTATCAAGACACCACCTTCTCGGTGTCGTGCAAGACCATGACCAAACGCATCGAACCTGCCGAGCGTCCCGCACCTAAGCCTACGCAGAAAGGACATTATGTGCAAGCCATGTTGGGGGCTGGCTATGGCTCTATGGGATATACCTTGAAAGATGCTGATGGCAACAAGACAGGCAAGAACTTAGGCGACTTCCAAGGTCTATTACAGTTGCAGTATGCTTACTATTTCCACGAGAACTGGGGCTTTAACATCGGTGTAGCCTTCTCGGGATATGGCAGTTATGGTGTGCTAAACAACACCAACCGTTGGGATAACCAAGGCGATACAGACGGCGAACAATACAACCACCTCGCGCTTACGCACGATTGGAAAGAGCAACAGATAACGCATATCGTTGAACTGCCTATTGGAATCCAATGCCAGTATCCTCTTAACGATGACAACCTGCGCCTCTATGCAGGCTTAGGCGTTCGCGTAGGGATGCCCGTATACAGCAAATGGTTTCTGCGCAGCGGCTCCTTAGAGCATCAAGGCGAGTACCCACAATGGGGCATGCTCATCCGTGAAGGTGAAGGTGGCATGACGGGCGATAAGGACTTCTATACCGAATCCGTGAACGACTTTGGTACCGACCGTCACGACCTCAACCTCAAAAAAGTGGCATTGGCAGCCGATGCAAAACTTGGACTGATGATACCGCTCAGCAAACAGGTTGACCTGCTCTGCGGATTATACTTCCAGATGAACTGCCTCAACCTGAACAACGAGTCGCAAAGCGAGATAGGTTGGAGACAATCCAATCAAACTAACTATCGTCAACACGCTTTCATGAACGAGTACAAGGGTGAGATAGCCTCCACGATGGTAAAAGCAGTGCGTCCTTGGGGTGCAGGTTTGACTATCGGAGTCTCGTGGCATCATATCGAGAAGCCGAAGCCGGCCGAACCTACCTATGAGAAGTTCCAACTGTGCGACACCACATACACCTTGCTATCTCGACAAGAGGTGATACAAAAACCAAAGAAAGAGGCTGCCAAGCAGATCGTACGCTTGATGCATAAGTCGGTCATCTGGTTCGATGTCAACTCCGTGGAACCTAAACTCGAACCCAAAGACATCTTGGATAAGATTGCTGCCGTCTTGATAGAGAACCCCGACCAGAAGATCATCGTTTCGGGACACGCCAGCAAAGAGGGTAACGCCCGCAAGAACCGTATCTTGTCCGAGAAGCGTGCCCAAGCCGTAGCCGACCTGCTTATCGCCAAAGGCGTTGCAACATCGCAGATACAAGTGGAGTCCCACTCCTCAGATATCGCTTACGATGCAGGCGACGGCTCTGTACATACCATCGCACTCGACCGCCGTACCGAGATCATACCTATTGATGATACAACGAAATAACCTATAGCAATATGAAAAGCAAATCTATATTATCACGCTTTACGCTCCTCGTGTTAGGCATTCTATTCTGTGCCAACGCTTCCGCAGGCGAGATACCTAAGGGAACGACCATCTACCTCGATGTCACGCAACACTGGTGCTGTCGCAATGCCTACTATATCTACTTCTCAGGTTCTCGTTCAGGACAGCCTTCGGGGTCGTATAAGATGACGCCTGTGACTGGTGTTGATGGTGTATATCAGTATACTACTACCTCCACCGATAAGTCGCAAGACAACATCCGTTTCTGCTCAAGCAACACCGAGTCCGATGCCTATTACACCAACCAACTCTCAACCCACACCGAGGATATCATCTGGGTATCAACATCGAAACCCTATTGTGTGCTCGACGCAGAGAATGGTCAGTCCTACCATTGGGCAGCGCAGCCTTCAGTAACGGGTACTGCCGCCTTGACCGATGTCTTGGCTACCATCTCCTACGACTGTGCCGACAATAACTACAACGCCGAGTTACTCATTCAGTTCGATGGCGCACCCTGCGGCATGCGGATAACATCTGCTTCTACAACCGATGCCAAGCAAGCCAAGACCCCTCACTCACCCTATACCTATACCCTCAGTGGACTCGCCGTGAGCGAAGGCGATGCCTTCTCCGTGACAGTAGCACTCTATTCTGATGTGGCTTGCACCACCCTCATAGAGGAGAAGACATATAACCTCACAGCACCAGCGCCCGTGTGCGAGAACACCACCGACAAAGAGGCTTGCCTTGGCGACCCCGTGCAACTCTCGTCATCCGTCAATGCCGAGTTCTATCGCTGGGTCGCAGGTACCGATACCCTCTCGACAGAGGTAGAACGCACCTACACCATCACGCCTACCAACGAGGGCACCTATTCCTATAGCGTCACGGCCTACAAGACCGTCGTCAACGCTGCCGATAACCTCATGGTGAGTGGTGCCTTCGAGAATACAGATGCTTTTACGTCCGACTATACCTATGTCGGTATTGATCAGAATGAGTATTACGATACCCACAGTGGCGCATGCAACCTATGGGCTCTTTCGGCCGATGCGTCCTACTTCTCACATTACTACGAGTCCGTACTGCCACACAGTGGGTCTTACTTCGGTCTCTTTGACGCAGGCTCAAGTGGATATGCATGGAAAGCAACCTCTACCGACAATCCTGACTTGGTTATCTATCAAGACTCGATCTATTATTTCTCCTATTGGGCAGCCAACCCGAACGGAGAAAACAAAGAACCTGCACAGTTGAAGTTCGTCTTAGGGTACTCCATCGGTGGCGTCACCACAGAGGTCGACCTCGGTGACCCTTACACCATGCCCGACGATAACGAGTGGCACCAACAGAAAGTGGTATGGCGGTCTCCCGTCGACTGTGCCGATGTCTATATTGGTCTTTACGACCTCAACCCCGCTGCCAATGGAAACGATTTCTGTCTCGACGATATCATGTTCCAAACAGTATCCTATGCCGCATCGAAAGTGGCATACACCGACCACTTCAACCTTACTGTCACCGACTGCTCTGTTACACCTCCTACACCTTGCACCATACAGATCTACCGCAAGTGGAATAACTTCTTGTTCGTGGATAACAAGGATGGACAATACCAATCCTTCCAATGGTACAAGAACGGTGAAGCCGTTGAAGGTGCTACTGCACAGTACTATTGCGACACTACCTTACTCCCAACCGACGAGTATTATGTGGTGCTGAATAACGAGACGGGCGATATCGAATCTTGCCACACAACCTTCAGCGATGCTGACCCATCCAAGGATATCTATCCTGCATCCGTCACCCGCAATGTGGTTGCACGACGCGTATATCCTATCTCTACCCACCTCAGTCTCTTGGTAACGACTTACTCCGATGGTTCCGTAGAAGCCGAGAAACAATTGCATAACTGATGCCACGGAATATCGGATATATAGCGTTGGCTCTCGTAGCCGCATCGTGTCTGCCTTTCATCGCAAAGGCAGACAATGCGACTGTACCTACCGACACCGTCTATGCCTCGTCCTTATGTAGTGGAAGCAAGACCGCTCTCAAGTCGACCTACCTCGTGGGCTCCTTAGAGACCTACCTCTGGCGGCAGACCAAGCAAGGCACACTCGTGATGAACGATACCTTGACCAATACCGCTCGCTCACTCATCATCACAGCCAACGATACCGCAGAGTATGTCTGTGATGTGGTGCACTCCGAGGTATCCGCTGCCAATAACTTGATGGCGAACGGCGATTTCGAGAATAATCCTCCATCGAACTTTACCTCCGACTATCAGTATGCTGGATGGGACCAACAGCAGTATTATAATAATCATGCAGGGGCATCCAACCTATACTGTATCACGCACGATGCGTCCTATTTTTGGAAGGACTTCTATGCCGTACTGCCACATGGAGGGAACTACTTCGCACTCTTCGATGCCGGTAAGAGTGGCTATGCGTGGAAAGCGGAGACCCGTGACAATCCACGACTCATACTCGAGAAAGACTCTATCTATCTCTTCTCCTATTGGGCTGCGTACCCGAACAAAGGTGCCAATAATCAACCTGCACAACTGCAGTTCGTCATTGCCTACAAGGACCCATCGGGCGTCACACAGACCAACAACCTCGGAACAGTCCATATCCTCGGCACAGCCAATCCGCTCAATGCGTGGGAGTACCGCGAAGTGCGATGGAAAGCACCCTGCAACGCTACCGAAGTGATGATTGGTGTGTTCGATAAGAACACCTCCGAGGGCGGCAACGATTTCTGCCTCGATGATATCATGTTCCAAAAGACAACCACCCTCGTCAATACGGTTATCCATCGCACAGTCTTCATTGTACAACCGCATACATGCGACCCTCCTTGTCCCTCAGCAAAGACCCTCTCGGTCGATACCACCCTCTGTGCCAACACGGTCTTCCCTATATCGTGGCGAGGAAACGAAGTGACGCAGTTTGGTAGCCATCAGTTTGTCATAACCACCCAACAAGGTTGCGATAGTATTATCTACAACCTCGATGTCCGTTCCAAAGAATGTGATCCATGCGAGGGCGTTGTAGCCACGCAGATATCTATCGATACTACTGTGTGCGACACTACCCAATTCCCACTCATTTGGCGAGGACAGACCTTCGCACAAGCGGGCTCTGCACAACAACTCCTCAAAAGTCAGCAAGGCTGCGATAGTGTTCTCTATATCTATACCCTCTCCTTGAAAGAGTGCCCCGTCCCATGTGTCGGAATAGAGATGTACGCCAAGTGGAAAGATGTCATCTTTGTGCCCGATCCCGACCTCGTCTATGCCTCCTATCAGTGGTACCACGAGGGTAACATCATCTCAGGCGCAACCGAACAGTTCTATTACGACCCCGATGGCTTAATCGGCTTATACCACTGCATCATGCATACGCACGTCGGCGCTATCGTCGAGGCTTGCCCTACCGACTTCAGTGACCTCACTCACTCGGCCGCCCTCAACCCAGGCGATACCACCGTGCAACAAGTAGCCCAACAAGTCTATTGGATTAGTCCACATATCTACATCCTTGTCACTACCTATTCCGACCAGTCTGTAGTAGCCGAAAAACACTTGGTACAATGAAGTATCTCCGCCTATATATAGTCCTCCTTGCCCTTGTGCCAATGCTCTGCTTGCAGGCGCAGAACGCTGTCCGTGGCGTGTCGTTCGATGTAGGCGTCGCTGCCGGATATTCGGCGCTCGGACATGCCATCGCGGCCGATGCCTATCCCGACCTAACGGCTTCCACTGCAGGAGATTATGGCTACTCCGCCCATCTCGGCGTGAATATCTTCTTTACCCACATCTTTGGCATCTCCCTTGGCTGCGACTTCGACCGTTATGGCGGTGCCATACGACTATCTGGTCAACAGACTTGGGATGGCGTCACCGATACCGATGGCGAATTATACAAACACACGCTCTCTATCAACTCATGGCGCGAACGGCAGCAACAACTCTACTTATCGCCCCAAGTCCTCTTGCTCTTTGCCATACCGGCCAACACAGTCCGTGTGCAAATCGGAGTAGGTGCTGCCTATAACTGCGGCATACAAGCGTCCTATTCCGCCAAAGGCGACCTCGTACACACAGGCTTCTATGCCCCATGGAACCTTACACTACATGATGTCGATGCCCATGGCTTCTACCACAACGATGCTTTCCATCCAAAAGGGATGCTCATCGACCGAGGACAGTATCTCTCAATCCTTGCAAAGGTCGGTGTACTCATCCCCGTAGCCCGTAACCTCGACTTGTCGTTGCATCTCGTGGGCAAGTATGCCGTATATGCCAACCCTCGTACAACCGTCACCGCAGGAGGCGACTCGCCCATTGGCTTCCGTGAAGATGCCACCAATATCTCCGCTGAGGCTCTCCAAGCACACGCCTTCATGCCGTCCTATTCCTCGCTCTTTAAGACGCCTATCGCCACAGGTACCTATCACCCGCTCTTTGTGGGACTCGAGATAGGCATCCGTTATACCATCCCCTTCCGCCGCCATTACCCCTGTTGGTGCACCGACGACTAACCCCGCTCTCTATAGGATGACTATATAGAGCAATTGTCAATTGTCAATTGTCAATCGTCAATTGTCAAATTGTCAATTGTCAAATTGTCCATCCTATTTCCCTTCTCCAAATCTTAAAGCCATCCCTGCCATATCTTAATAAAATGTGGTATAATCGACGTCATACCCATGTAGGAGACTTATCGGAGGGATATCGGAGGGATAACGGAGGAATAGACTATCCGAACACTCCCCCGCCATACCCCCAAAATACCCCTTTTATACCCAAAATCGTTAATATATGCTACTCAAACATTAACGCCGAAACCTCGAGAAGAAAGCGCAACCTTTCCTTTCTGCCAATGTGGCAGTACAACGCCTATGGCAATCTTTTTGCCTACTACAAGGCGATCTATAGTTAATCACAAGTTAATTACAATATGTTCAAAAGAAACAAAAACAAGAAAGATATGACAACCCAATCGCAACCCGCTGCCGAAGAGAAGGTACAGCAAGAGACCGTTCAACAAGAGACTAAGGTAGAACCACAACCTGCCGAAGAAACCCAAGCAGAACAGCCAATCGAAGAGAAAACAGAAGCGCAACCCGAGGCTCAACCCAACGAGGAACTTACCAAGCAAATCGCTGAGTTGGAGCAAAAGTGTGCCGATTTGGCAGATAAGAACTTGCGAATGATGGCAGAGTTCAATAATTATCGTCAGCGTACCAACAAAGAGAAACTTGAACTCACTAAGACAGCCGGAGAGAAGATCTTCTGTGACATGCTACCTCTCGTCGACGACTTCGAGCGAGCCAAAGCCGCAATGGCACAATCCGACGATGTAGACGCTGTCAAACAAGGTATCGAACTCATCTATGGCAAGTTCCTCACCTTCCTTAAGAAGTATGAAGTCGAGCCTATAGAGACTGCCGACGCCGACTTTGACACCGAGTTCCACGAAGCCATCACTACCATACCCTCGCCTTCACCCGAACAGAAAGGCAAGGTCATCGACTGCACACAACGAGGCTACACCCTCGCTGGCAAAGTCATACGATATGCTAAAGTGGTGGTTGGGAACTAATAACCGAAAGGAATCTGAAAAGGAGTCAAATTTATGGCAGAAAAAAGAGATTATTACGAAGTGCTGGGCGTCGATAAGAACGCTACAGCCGACGAGATAAAGAAAGCCTATCGTAAGAAGGCCATACAATACCATCCCGATAAGAACCCTGGCAACAAGGAAGCCGAAGAGAAATTCAAAGAGGCTGCCGAGGCGTATGAGGTCTTGTCCGACCCGCAGAAAAGGCAACGGTACGACCAGTTCGGACACGCCGGTATGTCTGGTGCATCCGGTTTCAACGGCGGAGGAATGTCTATGGAAGACATCTTCTCACAGTTTGGCGACATCTTTGGTGGCTCCAGCTTTGGCGATTTCTTTAGTGGCTTTTCCTCAGGAAGAAGCAACGCACAGCGTGTCACTCGAGGTAGCGACCTGCGCGTGAAGGTAAAACTGACCCTCGAAGAGATTGCTACCGGCGTCGACAAGAAGATCCGTGTCAAGAAACAAGTACCTTGTCCCGACTGTCATGGTACCGGCTCGGCCGATGGTCAAGTCGATACTTGCACCCAATGCCATGGTACCGGTCGTGTCGTGCGTACACAACGCTCCATCTTAGGTATGATGCAAGTACAAGAGGCTTGCCCTCTCTGTCACGGTGAAGGAAAAACAATACGAAACAAATGTCCCCACTGCAATGGCGAAGGTGTTGTGCGAGACGACGAAGTCATCTCCATACACATACCCGCTGGCGTCATGGATGGTATGCAACTTACCATGCAAGGCAAAGGTAACGCTGCCCCGCGCGGTGGCGTCAATGGCGACTTGCTCGTGCTTATCGAAGAAGCAGAACACCCCGAACTGATTCGCGACGGGTCCGACCTTGTCTACAACCTACTTCTGTCGGTTCCAACAGCCACCCTCGGCGGACAGATCGAAGTACCAACCCTTTCCGGCAAAGTCAAAGTAACCATCGCTCCAGGCACACAACCAGGCAAGGTGCTGAGGCTGCGGGGTAAGGGACTGCCTACTATCGACCAGTATGGACGACAGTATGCCGTAGGCGACCTGCTCATTAATGTCAATGTCTATATACCGGAGCACCTCTCACGCGACGAGAAGAAAGTAATGGAACAGTTGGCCGCGTCCGACAATATCAAACCTTCTTCTTCCACCGACCGAAAGAGTTTCTTCAGTAACCTATTTGGAAAATAAATCAAATCAAAAATCAAAATCTAAACACTTATAATTATGGCACAAGGAAATATAGGGGTAACATCAGACAACATCTTCCCCGTCATTAAGAAGTTTCTTTACTCTGACCACGAGATCTTCTTGCGTGAGATAATCTCTAACGCAGTCGATGCAACGCAAAAACTTAAGACCCTCGCTTCCGTAGGCGAGTTCAAAGGCGAACTCGGCGACCTCAAAGTAAGAGTACAAATCGACAAAGAGAAACACACACTGACCATCTCCGACCACGGTATCGGAATGTCAGCCGAAGAAGTCGATAAGTATATCAACCAAATAGCCTTCTCAGGCGCTGAGGAGTTCGTCAACAAGTACAAAGACAATGCTCAAGCCATCATAGGCCACTTTGGACTCGGCTTCTACTCTGCCTTTATGGTATCCACCCGCGTTGAGATCTTCTCCCAATCGTGGCGCGACAATGAGAAAGCCGTACACTGGTCTTGCGATGGCAGCCCTGTATACGATATGGAAGAGACTATCAAGGCCGAACGAGGCACAGACATCGTCCTCCATCTCGACGACGAAAACCTCGATTTCCTCGAAGATAGCAAGATACAAGGCCTTCTCACAAAGTACTGCAAGTTCTTACCGGTCGAAATCGTATTTGGCAAGAAGAAAGAGTGGAAAGATGGGCGTGAACAAGAGACCGACCAAGACAACATCATCAATGATGTCAACCCTGCTTGGACTCGCAAACCTGCCGACCTAACCGAAGAAGACTATACCAAATTCTATCACGAGTTATACCCCAATCAGATGGATGAACCACTCTTCCATATCCATCTTAATGTCGACTACCCATTCCACTTGACAGGTATCCTCTACTTCCCGAAGATAAAGAACAACCTCGATGTACACCGCAATAAGATCCAACTCTATTGCAACCAAGTCTTCGTAACCGACGAAGTAGAGAACATCGTACCCGAGTACCTAACGCTCCTGCATGGTGTCATCGACTCACCCGATATCCCATTGAATGTATCACGGTCCTACCTCCAATCCGACCAAAACGTCAAGAAGATATCCTCGCATATCACCAAGAAAGTAGCCGACAAACTTGCCGAGATATTCAAGAACGAACGCGAAGACTACTGCAAGAAGTGGAACGACATCAAATTGTTCATCCAGTATGGCATGCTATCCGACGAGAAATTCTATGAGCGTGCCATCAACTTTGCACTCTTTGAGAATATCAACCACGAGTTCTTCACGTTCAGTGAGTATAAGGATAAGATAAAAGATCAACAAACCGACAAGAACGGCGACCTCATCTTCCTCTATACACAAGACCCCGATGAGTCATATTCCTATATCGAACGCGCAAAGGAGAAAGGCTATGATGTCCTGCTTATGAACGGCGAACTCGATGTTCACATCATCTCACAAGCAGAGCAGAAAAACGCTGAGTATCAGGCAGAAGGTTCGGATAAGAAAGGTTCTATCCGCTTTGTCCGCATCGACTCCGATGTCATCGAGAACCTTATCCCGAAGGAAGAGAAAGCACAAGTCTCCCTCTCCGAAGCCGATACCGAAGCACTCCGTTATGCCTTCGAGTCGCAACTGCCTAAAAACGATAAGACCAACATGTTCGTATCTTTCGAAGCCGTCGGCGAAACAGCACTGCCTGTATTCCTTACCCAAAACGAATGGATGCGCCGTATGAAAGATATGTCGCAGCACCAACAAGGACTCTCTTTCTATGGCACTATGCCTGACCAGTATAACCTCGTCATCAATACCTTGCATCCTCTTGTTCTCTCGCTCCTGCAGAACATCCATACCGCTACCGATGCCAATGTAGCACCTATCGATGAACAGATCGAGGCAAAGAAGAAAGAAGAGGATACCCTCAAGGAACAACAGAAAGACAAGAAAGAGGTCGACCTTACCCAAGAAGAGAAGGATGCCGTCGACAATTGCACCAAGGAACTGGTCGCCCTGCGCGAACAAAAGAAGCAAGTATATGCCGCCTTCGCTAAGGACAACGACCAACTCCCGCAACTCATCGACATCGCCCTCTTAGCATCAGGACTCCTCCGCGGAGAAGCACTCGCTAAGTTCGTCAACCGTAGCGTCTCCCTGTTGAAGTAAAACAGCACAACTGCCTAAACAAAACAGTCTAACTGCTGAAACAAAACAGAGACACTCGCAAAAGTAAATAGAAACAAACACACACTATTTACATATTCAAGAGGCTGCCTAATCCTTCCGATTAGACAGCCTCTTTTAGTTATTATACCATGCAAAACACTAAGATTGCGGAGACGCCACGCCCTCGTGTCGTTCGAGCCGCAAGGCTCGATTGTATCCGCCATGCATGTTAACTGTTAACTGTTAATTGTTAATTACTTCCCTTCTTACTGAACACCCGTTTCGCAATCGACAGCCCAGCCATGACATAAGAGAACGACGACGATGCCATCGAAACCAATCGACTCACACCGCTCCATGCCTCACGAACCTTAGCCACATCCGCCGTGCAAGCCTTCTCGCATCGCTTCACTTCCTTCGTCAAACGCTTGCGCTGCTTCGCAATATCCGACTGATTACGCATCTCATTCAACGCTCTCATCCTCAACCTCCTTTCCTTCTTCTTCGGTGAATAAGATACCGCTCAGCAAACGAATAAGCGGATTGATAAACAGCACCTTACGGCACAGGAATACAATCAATGCCAATAGCACAAACACACCTCCGATGATACAACAAGCAGCCCAAACAGGCATGCAGGTCGCAAGACTACCTACTATCGCCACCGAGAAATACCCAACGGCTACCATCAACAGTAATCCCAATACCAAGAAGGTGAATACCAAACCGAGAATAAGCGACAACTTATCCACCAACTCCAACCGACACAAGTCCCCACGCTTACGAAGGTATGCCTTGCCGTCTTCTATCAGATGTTCTAACGAACTGCGTTTCTCGCTCATGCCTCACTCGATTGCGTGTCCTCGGCACAAGCCGACTTCATCTTGGCTATCACTTCGTCTACAAGACTCTCCAAACGCTCTTTGTCGAGGTCCGGACATTTCTCTTGCAGTAGCTTCTTTATTTCTTCACGAGTCTCCTTGCCGCTCTTCGGCGCAAACAATATGCCCAGCAGCGCACCTAACGCTACACCACCAAGCAACGAAAAAAATCTATCCATAAGGTTTTAATTTATAGGTCTATACTACAAACCCTACTGCAAAAACTATTCCAACGCAATTACTCTAACCCTGCATACAGCCCCAACGCGTGCTCCTCCTTACGAGTCATCTCAGCATGAGCCTCCTCGCTCTTATCCTCTTGCCCCGTCAGATGCAACACACCATGAATGATTATCCTACGCAACTCCTCATCAAAACTTACCCCTATCTGTTCTGCATTACTCCGAACCGTATCCACACTGATAAAGATATCGCCCGACAGCATATCCCCCTCCGAATAATCGAAAGTGATGACATCCGTGTAATAGTCATGCTGCAAGAACTGCTTATTCACCTCCAAGATACGCTCATCGTCGCAAAAGATATAGTGAATAGTCCCCACGCGCTTCCCATAATACGCCGCCACACTATGTATCCAATCCTTCAATCGTTCCTGCTCCAAAGTCGGAACGGATATCCCATCTGCCTGAAAATAAATCATATAGTCTGTCTATCTAATGAA
>CAYNMA010000057.1:0-16001 GCA_964398075.1 uncultured Bacteroides sp.
ACCCAATGGAGTGATGGAAACACGGATAACCCTCGTTTGGTAACGATTACAAAAGACACAACTTTCACAGCTGAGTTCGCGCAGAACTTCTCAGGACAATGCGGTGATAGTCTCTATTGGAGTTACGCAGGTCATACACTCACCATATCGGGTACAGGTGCAATGTACAAGTATTACATAACTACAGTGCCATGGCTTTTGTTCCGAGATACTACAACAGAGGTGATATTAGAGCGCGGTATTACATATATCGGTACATGGGCATTCAATGACTTTGTGAAACTGAATAAGATTGAATTACCGAATACATTGACATCTATTGGAGCAAGTGCTTTTGCCGGTTGTCTTAAACTATTGGAGGTCTATTCGTATGCAGTAAATCCTCCGGTAGCAGAAAACAATTCAATATTTGCGAACTATAATGTCTACTTATATGTTCCTTGCGATAATCTCTTTGATTATCAAACGGATGTGATATTTGGCTCGTTCAAGTATATTCAGTGCATAGGTGCAGAGAATACCACAACAACGAATGCCGTAACCGTTACATCATCCGACAACGAGGCAGTCTTTGTATGGCCGGCAGATGGCTCTGCTGATACCTACAATCTCCAGATTAGCAAGGATGGGGCAGTATTCTGCACACTGATATTCAACGCTAATGGACAACTGAGTAGTATTGCCTTTGCACCCTCTCATGACAGACAAAAGCATCGTACTGCGGAACAAACATCTAACGGCTTCCGCTTCACGGTTACAGGTTTGAGTGAGTCAACGCACTACACCTTCGATATGGCTGTCAAGGATGCTACCGACGCAACCCTACAGACCTACACAGGAGAGTTCAATACAACGAGTTCGAGCACTGCAGTGGATAACACATTCATTGACAGTACACCAACCAAGGTGCTCCGTGACGGACAAGTACTTATTCTACGAGGGAATAAAACATATACCGTTACCGGCGTAGAAGTGAAATAACGCAGTTTAGAATATACCGACAGAGGCTGCCTGATTACATTGGACAGCCTCTGTTGTCTCTCTGATGTCTATAAAGGTGAAAACTCGCAGACGAGGAGACAAAAAAAAGTAGGAGGTAAATGTTGCAGAGAACATCAACCTCCTACTTAATTATCACGCTGTAATTACAAAATACCCCTTCAGCCCCTTACTTCTGCCAGTTGTCCTTGAGAGAAGCGGTGCGGTTGAGGACAAGATGATCGGCGGTGGTGTCCTGATCGACAACGAAATAACCCTGCTTCAAGAGTTGGTAGTGGTTCTCCTTGGCGATACCGTTCTCCAGCACCGGAGCATGGAGTTCGCTGCGGAGTGAGCCCTCGACCTTGATGGTCTTGATCTCGAGGCTATTCGGGTTGAGCAAGTCACGGAAATCACCTTCCTCAGCAGACGGGTTCTCGACTGCGAAGAGACGGTCGTAGAGGCGAGCCTCAGCATCGATGCAGGTGTTGCACTCTACCCAGTTGATGGTAGACTTGGTCTTGCGGTTGCCGCCTTCGGTGCCCGACTTAGAGTTAGGATCGTAGGTAGCATAGACGGTGGTGATATTACCATTAGCGTCCTTCTCGCAGCCGGTGGCTTGGATGATATAAGCCGACTTCAAGCGGACCTCGCGACCCATAGGGCTGAGGCGGAAGAAGTTCTTATCGGCGTTCTCAAGGAAGTCGCCACGCTCGATATAGAGTTCGCGAGCAAAAAGCAACTCGCGTGTACCGAGCTCGGGATGTCCATCGATATTCTCAGCCGTGATGGTCTCGCCATTGCCCTCATAGTTGGTGATGACGAGTTTGACAGGATCGAAGATAGCGCAGACACGCGGTGCGGTTTCCTTGAGGCTCTCACGGATAGTGTGCTCAAGCAGGCCGAGGTCGATCATACCTTCGACCTTGGTGTAACCGATCTTATCGATGAAAGCGCGGATAGCCTCAGCGGTATAACCACGACGGCGTAGACCGCAGACAGTCGGCATACGAGGGTCGTCCCAACCGCGTACGAGCCCCTCCTTGACGAGTTGGAGCATCTTACGCTTAGACATCACCGTATAGGTGATATTGAGGCGGTTGAACTCGTATTGATGTGGGCGGTAGTCGCCCTCTACGAACTGGTCGATGAAATAGTCGTACAACGGGCGGTGTACAACGAACTCGAGAGTACAGATAGAGTGCGTAACACCCTCGAAATAGTCGCTCTGTCCGTGCGCGAAATCGTACATTGGGTAGACATTCCACTTGCGTCCCGTACGGTGGTGCGGGTGCGTGGTGATGATACGGTACATGATCGGGTCACGGAAGTGCATATTAGGGTTAGCCATGTCGATCTTGGCACGGAGCACCATCTTACCGTCCTCGATCTCGCCGGCCTGCATAGCCTCGAAAAGGCGCAGGTTCTCTTCGATAGGGCGATCACGGAAAGGTGAAGCCACACCCGGCTCGGTAGGAGTACCCTTCTGCTCGGCTATCTGCTCGGCAGTCTGCTCATCGACATATGCCTTACCCTCCTTGATGAAACGGATAGCAAGGTCGTAGAGTTGCTGGAAATAGTCGCTAGCATAATAGACATTGCCCCACTTGAAGCCCAACCAAGCGATATCCTGCTGGATGGAGTCGACATACTCAACGTCCTCCTTGACAGGGTTGGTATCGTCGAAACGTAGGTTGCAGACGCCATTGTACTTCTCGGCAATTCCGAAGTCCATACATATAGCCTTGACGTGGCCAATATGCAGATAACCATTCGGTTCTGGCGGGAAACGTGTCTGTATACGTCCGTTGTTCTTACCCTCAGCGAGGTCTTTCTCTACAATCTGCTCAATGAAATTGAGACTTCTCTCTTCCTGTTCCATTTTATAGTAGCGGTTTATGAGTTGGTTTATGAGTTTATGAGTTTATTAGTTTATTCCACGGATGATACCGCGTGGAGAGTTCTTGATGAAGTCGACGATAGCATCTCGTTCGGCGGTCTGAGGTACGGTGGTGAGTATCTGTTCTACGGCTTGCGATACGTTGAGTCCCGACATATAGATGAGACGATAGGTATCTTGGATAGAAGCGATCTGCTCGCGTGTGAAGTTGCGTCGGTTGAGTCCGACAGAGTTGATGCCACAGTAAGACACTGGTTCGCGCGCTGCGATGGCATAAGGTGGAATGTCTTTATTGACTTTTGTTCCGCCTTGCACCATGACATGTGCACCGATATGGGTAAACTGGTGTACGAGGGTACCACCACCAAGGATAGCCCAGTCGTCGACTACCACCTCGCCTGCGAGTTGCACTGCGTTCGACATGATGACGTGGTCGTGCAGCAAGCAGTCGTGTGCCACATGGCAGTATGCCATAATAAGGCAGTTGTTGCCAACAACGGTCTTGCCCTTGCTTGCCGTTCCACGGTGTATGGTTGCGCATTCACGGATGGAGGTGTTGTCGCCAATGAAGACATACGTCTTCTCGCCTTTGAACTTAAGGTCTTGCGGTATAGCGCCTACAACGGCAGATGGGAAGATGTGGCAGTTCTTACCGATACGAACGCCTTCGAAGATAGTGGCGTTTGCTTCGATGATAGTGCCGGCACCAATCTCGACATCTTTGTCGATATATACGAAAGGACCTATTTGTACAGAGGGGTCGATCTTTGCCTCAGGGTGAATGTAAGCCAATGGTTGTGTCATTATTCAGTACTCCTTACTATTATTAACTATGATATGTTAGTTATGATTATGTTATTACTTATTTATTGTTCTTCACTATCTGTGCAGCCAGTTCTGCTTCTGCTACGAGTTTCTCACCCACGAAGCAGTATCCCTGCATCACTACGATACCTCTTCGCATGGGTTCGAGCTGTTCTAATCGGAATACGAGAGTGTCGCCTGGTACTACTTTCTGGCGAAACTTAGCGTTGTTTATCTTGACGAAGTAGGTAGAGTAGTTATTGGCATCGGGTTTATCGTGCAAGACGAGTATCCCTCCCACTTGTGCCATAGCCTCGAGGAGAAGCACGCCTGGTACGATAGGTTCATCAGGGAAGTGTCCTTGGAAGAACGGTTCGTTGGTGGTGATGTTCTTGAGTGCAATAATCGAGGTGTCGGTCATCTGCAGCACCTTATCTACAAAGAGCATTGGGTAGCGGTGCGGCAGGAGGCGTCGTATGTCGGCAGTATCGAGCAGCGGTTTGTCGTTTTCGTTGAAGATAGGGGGCAGTATCTCGGTGCGGTGCAGTTCCTTACGCAGTTGTTTGCAGAACTGTGTGTTAGCACCATGCCCTGGGCGGGTAGCAATGACCTTACCTTGTATGCGACAGCCTATGAGAGCGAGATCGCCGATGAGGTCAAGCAGTTTATGCCGTGCAGGTTCGTTGTCATAATGTAAGGCAGAGAGATAACCTAAGTGAGAAGCGTCTTGAGTAGGTTGCCCAAGTTGGAGTGCGAGTTGGTCAAACTCGGCTTGCGATAGTTTCTGGTCGTAGATGACGAGAGCGTTCTGCAAGTCACCTCCTTTGATGAGTCCATGAGCAAGCAAGGCATGCACCTCGCGCACAAAACAGAAGGTGCGTGCTGAGGCAATGTTCTCGGCATAATCTGCCATGTTATCAAGACTAGCATACTGGTTGTGCAGCACCTCAGAAGGGAAGGATATATGTACATCGAGACTATACTCATCGTCGGGAAGAAGGGTTATCTTTGTACCGGTCTCTTCGTTCTTGTACTCCAGCTTATGGCGAACGATGAACACTTTCTGTTCGGCTTGTTGCTCGAGTAGTCCTACACGCTGGATGGCCTCTACATAATACTTTGCACTACCATCAAGGATAGGTATCTCGGGGGCATTGACCTCAATAAGACAGTTGTCGACCCCCATAGCATAGAGTGCAGAGAGTGCATGTTCTACGGTCGACACGCGCCATTCGCCTCGTTCGAGGACCGTACCTCGCTCGGTAGCACTGACATAGTCGGCAGTGGCTTCGTGGCAAGGCTTATCGGGTAAATCGACACGACAGATGCGGATACCCGTGTTCTGCGGTGCAGGCAGGAAGGTGGCATGTATTTGGCAGCCCGTATGGAGTCCCTTCCCATCGAAAGAGAAGGATTCTTTGATAGTATGCTGTTTCATCGTTTTAGTTCTTCTAACTGTTTTTGCAGGGCATAGACGGCTTGCTGCAGTTCGTTCAAGTTCTTATAGACAACAGCCGAACGGCGGAACTTCTCGACTGGGATAGCCGGTGTTCCTTGATACATACCGGCCTGCTTAATGTTATTAGCCACACCTGTCTGAGCACCAAAGATAGAGCCATCGGCAATGCTTATATGTCCTGCCACACCTGTTTGTCCTGCAAGGATACAGTGCTTGCCGACCGTAGTGGAGCCAGCAATACCTACTTGGGCACAACAAACGGTTGACTCGCCCACTTCCACGTTATGGGCTACTTGTACGAGATTATCAAGTTTGACATTACGGTGCACATGGGTGCTACCCATCATAGCACGGTCGACGGTGGTGTTAGCACCTATCTCAACATCGTCTTCGATGACGACATTACCCATCTGTGGCACCTTATGATATACGCCATCCTTGTCGGGTTCAAAGCCGAACCCATCAGCACCTATCACGACGCCAGAATGGAGGATACAGTCCTTACCTATCTGCGAATAGGCATAGACCTTGACGCCTGCGTAAAGGGTAGTGTTATCGCCGATAGTGACATTGTCACCTATATATACTTGGGGGTAGATCTGTACATTCTTGCCGATGTGCACGTTCTTGCCAATATAGGCGAACGCACCTATATATATATCGTCGGGCAGTTGTACGCCTTCGGCGATGAAAGAGGGTTGTTCGATGCCTCTTTTACGAGGAAACATCACCTCTGCCACCATGGCAAGGAGTTGTGAGATAGCAGCTCGAGCATTCTCTACAAGGATAAGGGTTGCAGCTGTAGTGCCGTTGAACTCGAGGGCTTTGGACATCAGTACGATGCTAGCTTGCGTGTCGGCAAGATAGTGGATATACTTCTGTTCACCAAGGAAACAGAGTGTACCGGCTTTGCCGTCTTCTATCTTGCTCACATCGTGGACTTTGGTAGTCTTGTCCCCACGTATCTCTCCACCAACGATGGCGGCTATTTGTTCGGCTGTAAATTCCATTGTATAATGCTTGTGGTGACTTATAAGGGATAGTAGAAGAAGTAATGTTTCTCTACTCGCTTGGATAGAACTTGAATATTGAGCATGTCGGAGGCATCGGCAATATCCTTGATGGTGCCGTCCTTATAGAGGATACCTATCGAGTCATCATCGGGCGAGTAGGTATCGGTTGAGACGGTATGTACACCATAGAAATAGCGTGCGTCCTCGTTGCTGATTCCGAAGTGACTTGCATACTTTTGGGCATACTCGTCTCGCTCTTCTTGCGATAGTGGCTGAGACAGCACCTTAACCTTGAATAACTGGCGATTACTGAAAGCCTTGCAGAGAGTAGAGAGCACAATATCGTCGGAATCTTCCCACACCTTGATAGCGGAAAGGATATCGGTATCATCGAGTTGGGCATAGTACTCAAGTGCATTGGGATTCTTGGTGAAGTCCTCTACTCCTACATAATGATAGAGAAACCAATAGAGAGCAGGTGTAGCAAATAGTGATTCGCCTTGTGATGCAAGTTCTTGAGCCCGACTGAGGATATGGATAAGCAGTTGTTCGGCTGCCACAGAGGTCTTATGCAGGTAGACCTGCCAATACATAAGTCGGCGAGCCACCAAGAACTTCTCTATCGAATAGATGCCTTTGGCTTCGACCACGAGTCGGTCGTCTGCCACGGTGAGCATCTTGAGGATACGTGCAGACGCCACTGTACCCTCGTTGACGCCACAGAAGAAGGAATCACGGCATAGGTAGTCGAGACGGTCCATGTCGAGTTGCGACGATATCATCTGATGAAGGAAATGGCGTGGATATTCGTCCTTAAACAGAGCAATGGCGTTAGTGAGCTGGTCATTGAACTCGGTATTAATCTTTTCCATCATCATGAGTGATATCTCTTCGTGGGAGATACCATGCACGAGGGTGTTCTCTAAGACATGGGAGAAAGGACCGTGTCCGATGTCATGCAGCAAGATAGCAGCTTCAGCTGCTGTGGCTTCATCGTGAGAGATAGCGATACCTTTCTGACGAAGTCCTTGCAGGGCCTCTTGCATGAGATGCATCGTTCCGAGCGAGTGCAGGAAACGAGTATGCATAGCACCTGGATAGACAAAGAAACTGAGACCTAACTGACGGATACGATTGAGACGTTGCACATAAGGGTGCTGCAGCAGGTCATAGAGCAAGTCGTTGGGTAGAGTGATAAACCCAAAGACGGGATCATTGATTATCTTTCGTTTATTTGGCAAGGCTTAACAGACTATTGAAGTAATTACAAGGATGTTACCATCGATAGAGTCGGCAGGCTTCGCAGTTATGCCAACGGTAGGTGAAACTCAAACCTATCTGAAAAAAACCGTCTGCCCATTTATTTCCGCCTCCACGACCGAAGTTAACACCGGCAGAGTTTTGTGAGGCATTCATTGGGTAGCCGTCAAGGTTACATAAAGGCGTATCCATTATACCTTGATGAACACTGAAGTTGAGTTTAAGACCAAAGCTTCGACCTATCTTGAAGTCGTAACCAATCTCGAGAGGGATGACTGGCAGGAAAGAGTTGGTGATGCCGCTTGCGGATTTATAGTCGTAGTGAATATAACTATAGGTCAGCGCCACACCGCCATATAGATAGAAGCCAGCTGCATCGAAAGGATACCACTCGATACCGGCAGAGAGTTCACCAAAGATAGAATTGAATTTTCGGTAGGATTCGTAGTGAGTACTGTTATCACCTTTCAACGTACCGACATTGATACCGAATCGCCAGTTGGTATGTTTGCCAGCGGGCATGGTGTAAGCAAAAGAGGCTGCGCCACCAAAGGTGACATTCTGCTTTTGGAAACCGCCGTTCATTGCGATACCTCGTTTATCGACATCGCCGTAGTAGTAAAGAGCATTAGCCGAGATGGTTAAGCCGTTGGCGATAGCGCTATTCCGTTGAGTATAAAGCCCAGTGTGCCGATTGGCGTTTTTTGTCCAAACGACATCTGCACGGCTTTTCTTAATTGGCTTGGCGGCGTTGGTTACAGATGGTATTAGAATCGCCAAGACGAGGATAAGGATAGTGAGTCTGCAATTTTTCATAGCGAAAATACATTATGCCGCAAAGGTACTCTTTTCTTTTCGGTCTCGCAAATATTTTGCACTTTTCTGTCTCTTTTTCTCTCTTTTCTGCCTAAAAAACGAAAGTGTCCTCTCAACGATGGTGTTGAAAGGACACTTAGTGGGGTGTTGAGACGCTGATTATTCAGCAGGAGTCTCAGCAGGTGCCTCAGCGTTCTCTGCTTCAGGAGCAGCCTCGGCAGCAGCAGCCTCTTCTGCAGCGATAGCCTCTTGTTTTTTCTTGGCTACCTCAGCGGCTTTTGCCTTGTTGGCTTCTACTTCGGCATCGTGTCTCTCTTTAGCTGCTTTCTCTTTCTTAGCAGATTCAGCGTTAGAGATCTTGCCGTTCTTAGCATCTTTCTCGGCTTTCCAAGCAGCGAAGCGGCGGTCAGCCTCCTCTTGAGAGAATGCGCCTTTCTTAACGCCACCGTTAAGGTGCTTCTTAAGAAGAACACCCTCGCCGGAGAGAATGTTGCGTACGGTGTCGGTTGGTTGTGCTCCTACTTCAACCCAATAGAGTGCGCGGTCGAAGTTGATGTCGACAGTAGCAGGGTTGGTGTTAGGATTGAACGAGCCGATACGCTCGATGAACTTACCGTTACGTGGTGAACGGCTGTCGGCTACTACGATGTGGTAGTATGCATAGTCTTTGTGACCATGACGAGCCAAACGAATTTTTGTTGCCATTGTGCTTTGATTTAGTGAGTTATAACTACTCTGAGTTACCTACTCGGGTTAATACTTAATGGTTATGCTTTTACTCGAAAAGCGGCTGCAAAGGTAGGGTTTATTTTCTTTTCTTGCAAGAGGATAGCGAAAATTCTATGGTAAACGGTTTATAATTAAGGGACTGCTACGCCATTTTAATTGGCAGATAGTATGTCAATTAGGCGAGATTGGTATATTTTTTGTAGTAAAAATTGACGGAAAATTTGGTATATTAGGACAAGAATTGTATCTTTGCAGGTCTTTTCGCTAAGGATTATCCTGCAAGAAAGTAGAATCTTTATTTTTATGTTTAATTAATCTGTATGAGACAACTCAAGATTACAAGATCGATCACGAATCGTGAGAGTGCTTCTTTGGACAAGTACTTACAAGAGATTGGGCGCGAAGAACTGATTTCTGTAGAAGAAGAAGTCGAGTTAGCAGGTAAGATCCGCAATGGAGACCGCGCAGCTCAGGAGAAACTAGTCAAAGCGAACTTACGATTTGTAGTGTCTGTTGCGAAACAGTATCAAAACCAAGGCTTAAGCCTGCCTGACCTTATCGATGAAGGGAATCTCGGTTTGATAAAAGCAGCCGAGAAGTTTGATGAGACCCGTGGATTTAAGTTCATTTCTTATGCCGTATGGTGGATACGCCAATCTATTCTGCAAGCATTGGCAGAGCAATCGCGTATTGTCCGTCTTCCTTTGAACCAAGTAGGTTCGTTGAACAAGATCAGCAAGGCCTTATCACGCTTTGAGCAAGAGAACGAGCGTAAACCGTCGCCAGAAGAACTATCGGAAGAGATAGGTATTCCGGCAGAGAAGATTGCCGAGACGATGAAGATGTCGGGTCGTCATGTGAGTGTCGATGCGCCATTCGTTGAAGGTGAAGACAACAGTCTGTTGGATGTCATGGAGAACGAGGACTCTCCTAATGCAGACAGAGGCTTGATTAACGAGTCGCTATCGAAAGAGGTAGATAGAGCCTTAGCGACTCTAACCGACAGAGAGGCCGATATCCTGCGTAAGTTCTATGGTATAGGCGTACCAGAGATGACGCTTGAGGAGATTGGAGAAGAGTTCAATCTTACTCGTGAGCGTGTAAGACAAATAAAAGAGAAGGCTCTTCGTCGTTTGCGTAGTAATTCACGCAATAAGATACTGAAGACTTATTTGGGATAGTTTTCATTTAGTTTCCATAATAATAAATTTTAGTGTCAGGTCTGCATCGTGAGATGCGGACCTGTTTTTATCCTCATTGTCTGTATCCTCATTGTCTATATTCTTAGAGTTTCTGTAGGATAGGGAATCTTATAGGGCAGAGAAACTTATAAATTTTTTAATAGTTTGTTATTTAATAGAAAAGGTGTACCTTTGCAGGTTGATAATGCCAATGAAGGCATGAACAAGAATGAAAACAAAAAGTAAGCAATTATGAGACTAATCATTGAACCTGATTACGAGCGACTGTCAGCATGGGCAGCCAATTATGTGGCTAAGCGTATCAACGAAGCCAAACCAACAGCACAAAATCCATTTAAGTTAGGGCTACCTACGGGGTCATCTCCGCTGGGTATGTATCGTTGCTTGATACAATTATGCAAAGAGGGCGTGGTATCGTTCCGCAATGTGATAACCTTCAATATGGATGAGTATGTAGGGTTGCCTGAGAGCCACCCTGAGAGTTACCACAGTTTTATGTGGAACAACTTCTTCTCGCATATCGATATTCCAGCAGAGAACGTGAATATCTTGAATGGTAATGCCGAGGACCTTGAGGCAGAGTGCAAGCGGTATGAAGAGAAGATTCTTGCTTGTGGGGGAATCGACTTGTTCTTAGGTGGTATAGGTCCAGATGGACATATCGCTTTCAATGAACCAGCATCGTCGTTAGCATCTCGCACAAGACAGAAGACCTTAACAACCGATACTATCATTGCTAACTCACGCTTCTTTGATAATGATGTAAACAAAGTTCCTCGTACGGCATTGACCGTAGGCGTTGGTACTGTTCTTGATGCAAAGGAAGTGCTGATTATGGTGAACGGACACAACAAGGCTCGTGCACTTAAGCATGCGGTAGAGGAGCCAGTAAGTCATATATGGACTATCTCGGCTTTGCAACTTCACCCACACGGAATCATTGTATGTGATGAGGCTGCTTGCAATGAACTCACTGTCGGCACTTTCCGTTACTTCTTAGACATAGAGAAAGACCATCTGAACCCAGACACACTGCTTTGATGCACACGCTTTAAAGCACTGCTCTAACACGCTACTCTAAGAGATGGGGTTCTTTAAGTGGTTGTTCCTTAGTGGACTTGGCTATGCTATCGGTGGACCTATCGGTCTGCTGATAGCACAAGTCGTGACCTTTCTATCGGATGGTATATCTACTGCTCTCCCACAAGGAGATAGTTCTCAGACTACCCATACTAATCAGCGTACATACACAAGACATGCTACACAGGGTGATATTCGTGTGAGTATCCTCATCTTGGTGGCTTGTGTACTAAAAGCCGATGGAATAGTAAAGAAGTCGGAACTCGGTGTCGTAAAGAAATATCTCTTGCAGACTTATGGCGAGTCGGCAGCCTTGGAAGCACTGCAGATACTCAAGAAGTTACTGGAACAAGATATTGACCATCTTGCCGTAGCAAACCAAATAAAACAGTATGTCAATTACTCTACTCGTTTGGCTATCTTGCAGTTCCTTGTTAACTTGGCCTTTGCAGATGGGGAGTATGCTCAAGCCGAAGCGCGTGTGATAGAGCAGATATCTGTTGCACTGGGAGTGAGTGATGCTGATTATCGTTCATTATTAGCAGTATATGGTAAGACACAGAGTCCTGACTGGGCATATCAAGCCTTGGAGATTACTCGTTCTGCAAGCAATGAGGAAGTAAAGAAGGCTTACCGTCGTATGGCTATGAAGTATCATCCGGATAAGGTAGCGTCGGCCGGAGAGGATGTAAAGCAGAAAGCAACAGAGAAGTTCCGTGCTATCAATGAGGCTTATGAGAGTATCAAGAAAGAGCGAGGCATGAACTAACGAATAGCATACTGAGTATAATACTGAAAAACAATATCACTATGTTACAGATTTATAATACACTAACAAGGAAGAAGGAGTATTTTCATCCTATTCATGAGGGACATGTAGGACTATACGTATGCGGTCCAACGGTATACGGTGATGCACACTTGGGGCATGCTCGTTCGGCCGTTACTTTTGACCTTTTGTTCCGCTACCTTAAGTATTTGGGTTATAAGGTTCGTTATGTACGCAACATCACGGATGTGGGTCACCTTGAGCACGATGCAGATGAAGGAGAGGATAAGATAGCCAAGAAGGCACGATTGGAGCAGTTGGAGCCTATGGAAGTGGCGCAGTACTATACGAATCGTTACCGCCACGATATGGAGTTGCTGAATGTGCTGTCTCCATCGATTGAGCCTCATGCAAGTGGACATATCATTGAGCAGATTGCTTTTGTACAGAAGATACTTGATAAGGGTTATGCTTATGTAAGCAATGGGAGTGTGTATATGGATGTAGAGAAGTATGCAAAGGACTTCCCTTATGGCAAGTTATCTGGGCGTAACCTTGAGGATATCAAGACAGAGACCCGTGAGTTAGACGGTCAAGCAGAGAAGAAGCATAGTTACGACTTCGCTTTGTGGAAGAAGGCATCTCCTGAACATATCATGCATTGGCCAAGTCCTTGGTCGGAAGGCTTCCCTGGATGGCACTTGGAGTGTTCTACTATGGGAACGAAGTACTTAGGGGAAGAGTTCGATATCCATGGTGGTGGAATGGACTTGATGTTCCCTCACCATGAGGCAGAGATAGCACAGTCGTGCGCTGCCTTAGGGCATGAGACGGTGCACTATTGGATGCACAATAATATGATTACTATCGCAGGGAAGAAGATGGGTAAGAGTTATAATAACTTTATTACCCTTGAGCAGTTCTTCCATGGAGAGCATCCACTTCTTACCAAGCCATTCTCTCCAATGACTATTCGTTTCTTTATCCTGATGGCACATTACCGTTCGACCGAGGACTTCTCGAGTGATGCCTTAGAGGCAGCCGAGAAGGGCTTTGCTCGTATGCAAGAGGTCTATAACCGCCTTATGAAACTACAACCGTCGGCTACTACGACCGTTGATACTAAAGGACTGCGGGAACGGTGTGCTGAGGCTATGGATGACGACCTTAATTCACCTATTGTTATTTCTTCGTTGTTTGATTCAGCAAAGGCTATCAATACGATATATGATGGCAAAGGCACTATCTCTAAGGAGGACTTGGAGGAGTTACAGCGTGTATGGAAGGCTTATGCCGTCGATGTGCTGGGTCTGCAGTTGGAGGAGTCGGCAACTACAGACAATCATGCTGCTGCCTATCATGGCGCGGTTGACCTATTGCTTAACATCCGTCTGGATGCTAAGAAGCAGAAGGACTGGGCAACCTCGGATAAGATACGCAATGCTCTAACGGAACTTGGGTTCTCTGTTAAGGATACGAAAGACGGGTTTGAGTGGAGTATCTAACCTGACGGCGGACATCCCCTATCTAAGCCTTGTATGCGATTCAAGAAGTTACAAGAGTACCTCCCTTATTATAAGCGTAACCTACAAGTGGCATTCCCAGTGATGCTCACTCAGTTGGGTGCGTCGTTAGTGGGACTGTTCGACTCTATCATGGTGGGACACTATGCAACAGTAGACTTAGCAGCCGTTAGTTTCGCTAATGCACTATTCTTTGCCGTGATGGTCTTTGCCATGGGTGCCCTCATGGGTCTTACTCCCTTAGTGGGTTTTCAAGTGGGGGATACCTCACACCATGCGGAGAATAAAGAGCAGAACGAACGGAGCATTGCTTCTCTGCTGCAGAACGGTATATCGTTTACCCTACTCCTTAGTGTGCTGATGCTCGTTATCCTATGCGGTTGTATTCCTTTCTTTGACTACATGGGACAAGACCCAGAGGTGATACGGGTGGCACGACCGTATTATATATTGATCGTTATATCGATAGTGCCGTTCCTTTTCTTTTGCTTGCAGAAACAGTTCCTTGAGGGATTGGGCAATACGATTGTGGCGATGGTTATAACCTTAGCCATGAACTTGCTCAATATCTTACTTAACTGGGTGCTTATCTTTGGTCATTGGGGATTCCCTGCAATGGGTGCTACGGGTGCGGGGATCGCCACTCTTATCTCTCGTATTGGTATGCCTTTGTGCTTTACTGTGGCTATTCTTATCCATAGGAACTGGCGGCATTATCTGCAACTGTTCTCTTGGAAGTTGGCATCGTGGAAGGAGGTTATACACTTGGCAAAGATTGGCATACCTATTGGACTACAGTCGCTTACGGAGTTCCTTATCTTTGCTCTCTCGTTTGTGGTGGTAGGTTGGATTAGTAAGGAGGCATTGGCGGCACAACAGATTGCTAATCAGATAGCGGACCTCACCTTTATGTTGGCGCAGGGTATCGGTGCGGCAACGACTATCCGTGTGTCTCATCAGTTAGGGAAAGGAGACTTGCATGCCGTTCGGATGGCAAGCAATGCAAGTATTCATCTAGTTCTGATGATGAACACAATAGGGGCAGTACTGATGATTAGCCTGAGGAACTATATCCCGCTTATCTTTACGAACGACCCTGTGGTGATAGATATAGCCTCAACCCTTATTGTCTTTGCAGGTTTGTTCCAGTATGCCGATGGGTTGCAAAACGTAGGAGGTGCTATGCTGCGAGGAATAACGGATGTAAAGGTACCGGTGCTGATTGCTTTTGTATCGTATATTCTGGTTGGTCAGTCGGTTGGACTGTTATGTACCTTTCCGCTTGGGATGGGTCCATCGGGAATATGGGTCGGTTTCATCGTAGGTTTGACCATGGCAGCGGCGTTGCTTCACTATCGATTCAATAAAAAATACAAAGAAATGGTGGTTCGTGTTGCAGGAACGAAAAAATAGTCATACCTTTGCAGTCCCCTTTTGGAGAGAAGGGGTTTGTGGTTGTTTTTGTTTCGGGATGTAGCTCAGCCCGGTAGAGTACGCGTCTGGGGGGCGTGTGGCCGCAGGTTCAAATCCTGTCATCCCGACAAAGAAAGGCGAAGACTTATGTTTCCGCCTTTCTTTGTGTTTTGTAGGGAAATCTCCTTCTAATCAACCAATAAACGACCCTCACAGTATCTTCCACACGATCCAGAGAACCAATAGTACGATTGTGATGCCACCTATCCAAGCCAAGATTTTGACCACCACGGGCACATATCGTTCGGGTGGCGATCGCAGTATCACTTCGTGTTCGGTGTAGACAGTGTCGGTCTGCGTCACTATCCTCTCGCGCCATCGGTCGAGGTAGCGGTCGAGGTAGACGGTGTCGCCACGGGTGTATTCGTGGATATAGATACTGTCGCGCCGGAAGGTGGAGTCAAGCAACTGTTTGTTGGTCTGCGATGTCGAGGTTGTTGATGTCGGTGTCAAAGCCTTCGAGGTAGTGCATGCGCTGGTCGAGAGGACAAGGCACATCATACAGAGGATAGGGGTCAGGGTCGACGATTTCAATATAGATGGGTTCATAAGCAATGTTTTTTCGTTCGTTGTAGTTAGTTAGTAGTAGTTCACGCAGGTTGGCGAGCGTGTGTCGCGATGAAATGAGGCACGGTCGTGGCGTAGCAAACAGTTCTTTTGTTGCATCTTTTTTGGACCCTTTGAGGGTGGTAGAGGCAACGCCTACGAGGATACATCCTGTGGTGTCGCGTGGGTAGTTACCCGCATGGATGCGTATCCCGCATCGGCCCACCACATTACCAATGAGGGGTAGGATCTCGCCAAAGCGAGGGGACATGGTAAGCGTCACAGGATAGAACCCTGCTCGGATAGCGTAATCGGTGTGTTCGAGTGTGTCGCAGAATGGCTTGCCGTCGACTAATAGCTTGCCACAGATGGCCTCGCCTTGTGGCTTTGATCGATAAAGTTTGAGTAACATAATATGGGAAGTTTAGTGTTGTTAGTGTTGAGGGGGT
>CAYNMA010000058.1:0-15151 GCA_964398075.1 uncultured Bacteroides sp.
TTATGATATTTCGGATGTAATATATAATATTGGAGACTACGAAAATATTACAGAAGAAGAGTTTCTTAATAGTTTAAAGTAATGTATACAGGGATTGATTGGTCAATAGACATAGAAGTTCTTTATAAATACATGGTATGGGTGTATCAGGATAATTGTGGACCTAATTATAGTTATGAGGGCTTTTTAAAGTTCATAGACGAGATTCCAGAATATTGGGAGAATGTATTAGCTTTGTATATTTTTGATTCTCCAGAAGGGGTTTCGATTTCCTTTAATGATGAAAATGTTTCTCAGCATTTAATAGAACAAGTTAAGGAAGGCCTCTCGGACTCAAAGAAGTTGGAACTTTATAATAAATTTATGAATAACTAATGAAAATTTTAGTAGTCCCAGATGTGCTAATCCTTTAGAATATATTAATACTTAAACTAAAAAATCAATAACTTATGAAAGAATCAAGTACCGAAAAATTTATTAATAGAGCTATTGCTAAACATAATGGAAAATATAGTTACAATTTCGTAAACTATGTAAACAACCATACTCCAATACTAATAACATGTCCTATTCATGGAAATTTTGAATAGAGACCATCTAAACATTTATCAGGGCAAGGATGTCCTATATGTAAAGGCACTAGAAAAAAGACAATTGAAGAATTTATTTAGCAAGCTAGAAAGGTACATGGAAATAAATATGATTATAGTAAAGTAGAGTATATTAATAGTATAACTGAAGTAGAAATATTGTGCCCTAAACATGGAAGTTTTAGGCAAACTCCTAGACACCATATTAATTGTAAATGTGGTTGTCCATAGTGTAATATGTCGCATGGAGAAGAGCTCTTAATGAATTATCTCAATTCTGTTAATATTAAATACGAATCTTAGTATAAAGTTATTGTTCCAAATGATATACGCAAAACAGGAAAAATTTTTATTGATTTTTATTTGCCTGAGTATAATACATTTATAGAATATAATGGAATACAACATTATATAATGCAAAATGGATTTGGAGGAAAATTAAAATTTGAAGCACAAGTTAACAGGGATAATTATTTACGAAAATATTGCGAAGAAAACAATATTAAATTAATAGAAATTTCATATAAAGAAAAAGATATTATTGGATATTTAAAATCAAAATTATGAGTAAAATATTAGTCGTAGGAGACATCCATGGACGTGATTTTTGGAAAAAACCTTGTCAGAAATGGCAAGGTCCAATTGTCTTTTTAGGAGATTACCATGACCCATATCCTTATGAAGTCTCAAAGGAAAAATCTCTTAAAAATCTAGAAGAATTAGTTAATTTTGCAGAGCAAAGAGAGCAAATGAGTATATTTTTACTCGGGAACCATGATTTAGGTTATATGCCCACCTATACAGGACAACCTTTTTGTAGGTATGACTACCATAATCATGCTAAAATTACAAAATTGTTAAATGCCTTACCCATTCAAAATACTTTTGTATGTGATAAAGTAGTGTTTTCTCATTCTGGAATTTTACCTGCTTGGTTAGAAAAGTATGAATTGTATAATGGTATTTGGGATGCAGAATTGCTAGGAGTTAATCATCCAGCTTTACAAGCAGTGTCTTTTTATAGAGGAGGAGACTCCATAGGTAGTTGTATTTTTGGAGATGTTCGAGAATATGATGAGCAACCTCATTTTCCTGAGTATTATCAAATATTTGGACACACTCAACTTAAAAAAGATCCAATAATTAAAAAAGATTATGCATGTCTAGATTGTAGAAAGTGTTTTATCGTAGACACAGAAACTAAAGAAATAACTCCTTATGAGTAAACTCATTAACTTTAATACTGAAGCTAGAACTAAACTTAAAAAAGGTGTAGATATTCTAGCAGATGCAGTAAAAGTAACTCTGGGCCCGAAAGGGCGAAATGTAATAATCGAACAAGATTTTGGAGCGCCTCACATTACAAAGGATGGTGTTAGTGTAGCTAGAGAAATTGACCTACCTGATCCATTTGAAAATGTAGGAGCTCAATTGGTAAAAACTGTTGCAGCAAAAACCTGTAAAGATGCAGGAGACGGAACGACTTCGAGTAGTGTATTAACACAAGCAATCGTTTCTGAAGGTATTCGTAATCTGGAAGCAGGAGCTAAACCTGTTGATCTCAAAAAAGGCATAGATTCTGCAGTAGAAGTAGTAACTTCTTATATTAAAGAAACTGCTGTAAAAGTAGATGATGATTTTGATAAGTTGGAGCAAATTGCAACTATTTCTGCAAATAATGATTCTTACATAGGAAGGCTTATTGCAGATGCTTTCAGGCAAGTTTCTAAAGAAGGCGTAATTACTATTGAAGAATCTAAAAGTTCGGAAACCACAATATCTGTAGTAGAAGGAATGCAGTTTGATCGAGGCTATGCTTCTCCTTATTTTGTTACTAACACTGATGAAGTAATATGCGAATATGATAATCCATATTATCTACTTTATAATGATAAAATCCAGAATGTTAAGGAGATTCTTGGAATTTTAGAAGAAGTGTTTAGTACATCAAGGCCTTTAATTATTATTGCTGATGATATAGATTCAGAAGCGTTATCTACTTTAGTCCTTAATAAGGTTAAGAATGGATTTAAATTATGTTTTGTCAAATCTCCTGGATTTGGTAATAATCAAATCGAATATTTACAAGATATTGCTGCACTTACTGGAGGTCAGGTTATATCTGAGAGTACTCTGAAAAATGCTCATTTACAGCATTTAGGAACCTCTGAACGGGTTACTATTGATAAGAACTCTACTACTATTATTAATGGTAACAGTGATCCTGACAGAGTAGAGGAACGTATTAATACTCTTAAAAGGGAAATAGAAAAACGTCCTGATCCTAAATTACAAGACCGTTTAGCTAAACTCTCTGGAGGTGTTGCAATTATTTATGTAGGCGCCAACAGCGAGGTTGAGATGAAAGAGAAGAAGGACCGTGTGGACGATGCCCTCTGCGCCACTAGAGCTGCTATAGAAGAAGGAGTTGTAGCTGGAGGAGGCACTACTTATATTGAGGCCCTTACCCCTTTAAAAGAGTTTGCTAAAACTAAGTCTGGTGATGAGCTCACTGGAGTAAACATTGTTCAGAAAGCAATTACTAAGCCTCTATATACTATAGCAGAAAATGCTGGGAAAGAAGGTGGAGTAGTTGTTCAAGAAGTAATAAAACTCAGTACTAAAGAAGAAAGTTTTGGCTATAATGCTAAAACTGATACGTATGAAAATATGTTCAAGGCTGGAATAATTGACCCTGCTAAGGTAGCTCGTGTAGCTCTTGAAAATGCAGCATCTATTGCTAGCCTTATCCTTACTGCAGGCTGTGTAGTTTGTAAAGAACCTAAGTAATTTTACCTGATAGATCAATTATATTCTTTAGATTATTACCTTAATATTTAAAATAAACATATGTTTATAACTAATAAATATGGTAAGCCTGAAGAATTTGATGCTTCTCGTATTCATAAAGCTATTCGTAAAAGCGCAGATAGAGTATTTGTGACTCTATCTGATGAGGATTGTAAGGCTGTTTCCGATCAAGTTCTAAAGACTATCAAAGAAGGGGTTCCTGTGAAAACTATTCATAACAAAGTGGAACAGGCTCTTGATTATTGTGGATTTAAAAGCGTAGCTGAAGCATACCGTAGTTATCGTAATTACAAAGAAGATGCTAAAGCTATTTGGGAAGCAGTTATTAACAAACAGACTGAACTGGATAATTTAGTAGACAGGTCCAATGCAAACTGTAATTCACAGCTTGTTTCAACTAAATCAGTACTTGCTTACGGAGAGTTCCTAAGAGAATCTTATTTAAGGTTCTTCCTTACACCAGAAGAACGCCAAGCAACAGAAGAAGGGTATATTTATCCACATGATATGAAGGATAGGTATAAAACGTTCAACTGCTTTAGTGCTGAAACCAAATTTATCTCAGAGAAGGGAATCAAAGCTTTTTCTGATTTTAATGATGGAGAAAAATTGAAGGTATTAGGTATTGATGGTAATTGGCATAATGCTACAGTGAGATGCTATGGAAAACAAACTTTAAATACTGTAACCTTTAAAAGAGGTCCAGGAAAGCCTATTACTGTTAAATGTACTTCTAATCATAGATGGATTCTAAAAGACGGACAAGAGACAACTGCTTTAAAAGTAGGAGATTCTTTATGTGCTGCTCCTGACTTATATTCTCCTTTAATTTGGGAAAATTTTACAGAAATTCAAAAACAGTACTGGGTATATGGCTTTTGCATGGCTGACGGAACAGCAATTCATAAAGGAGATAAATCGAGGGGCTCTGTAATTAGGGTATGTAAAGATAAAAATCAATACAAAAACCGATTTATTGAAGCAGGATTTACTTATACAACTCCTAAATCATTTGAGGGAGATGGACTGGTGCAATTACCTCAATTTGATAAAAAAACTTTCAACATTAAAGAAATTCCTTTAGAGTATATTAAATACTTCATGTTAGGGTGGATGAATGCTGATGGCAATACTCAATATAAAACTATTGAAAATCCGAACTCTAAATATCGAGGTATTCAAGTTTCTGGTGAATTTAATCAATTCATGAAGGACTTTTTGAATATTTCCGGTTATTATGTTACCTCTACAAGGGATCTTACTGGACAAGAAACTAACTATGGTAAGCGGAAAAAACAAACCACTCACTATCAAGTTCATACCAACCAAGGTAAATATGTGTACAAAGTAATTGATATTCAAAAGAGCACCTCTGAGGAGGACGTTTGGTGTGTTGAAGTCGATAATGTTCATAATTTTATACTGGAAGGAGGAATTCCAACAGGAAACTGCTGTTTATTGAATGTAGGAAGAATCATGAAAAATGGCTTCAGACTTGAAAATATTGACTATACAGAGCCCGGTAGTGTAGCTGCAGCTATTTCAGTGGCCTCTGACATCATTAGTACCGTGGCTGGCAATCAATACGGTTTCCCATTAAAATCTGCCGTAGTAAAAGGATGTTAACCTTGCAAACAAGGGGTTTTAAATTAAGTTTTAAAGCTAACGAGGAATGCTTGGAATGAGCAAATCTCGTGATTATATTAATTAAGTGGAATACTTATGTTTGAAAATTTAAAGAATGCCATAGAACAATTATATTGCAAAGAAGGGAGGACTATTACCTATATAAGTAAGTTGTTTGGGATTAATAAAAACGATCTTAAAATTGCTTTGAGTGATTGGAAGTTCGAAAGGGGAATTCGGATTACCCCATCTATGCAAAAATTTTTAAACTCAAATAAAGAGTTTATTATAGCAAGATTAAAAGAAGGAGTATCTATAAAAGAAATAGAAAAGCTACTTCATGCTTCCAGTTATAATGTCAATCTTCTTTTTAAGATAGACCCAGATTTAGCACAAGCTCGTCAAGACTATTTACAAGCTAGAGAGCAAGAGCATGCAGCTTTAGTATCAAAATTAAAAAACGAAAGCCATTTAGAATATGATATTCCAGAAATAGCTGGAGAAGAGTGGGTTTCGATTTTAGGGTATCCTGACTACGAAATTTCTAATAAAGGAAGAGTTAAAAATTATAGTGCTAGATATAAATCTTATTATTTGCTTAAGCCTTCTAAAAATGCAAAAAGTGGAAGATTGTATGTAACTCTTTATAATAATAAAGAAAAAGAAAACCTACAAATTGCTAGATTAGTGGGCATATATTTTTGTAAAGGACATTCTGAAACTGCTAATACTATAAATCATATAGATGGTAATATAGAAAATAATGATTACACAAATCTAGAATGGGTAAGTCAATCCGATAACAATAAACATGCTTATGATAAACTGCATAGAGTTGCTAATAAAGGAACCACTAAATGGGAGATAATCTATCAAAATCAATATCACTTTAAAAGTATAGCAGCTTATGCTCGATTTATAGGTAAATCCGAAACCCAAGCAAGGAGATATATGGATAATCCTGAAAAATATGACATTCAAGTTTTCAAACGTAATTAATATAATTGTAACGACTATCTCGAAAGAGAGTACATTATTATAGAGTAATGGAAACACATCCATAGGGAAATACAAATCCTTATAAGAAATAGTCTGCCTTAAAACAAATACAAATGTTTTAGGGCGGGATTAACATGGCCACAAGTCGACGAAGATCTATCTTATTACTGTATTAAGTCTTACAACTTCTACCTACAAGAGTATTCTAGGATCATAGAGGATGCAGGATGTACAGTAGACTCTCGTAAGGCAGACGATTATGCCTTTAGGAAGGTAAAACGAGAAATACAACAGGGGTACCAGGGTATTGAACATACTTTTAATAGTGTGAGTAGCTGTCGTGGTGATTTCCCGTTCCTATCATTTAGCTTTGGACATGGTAAAGACCGTTGGTCAAAGCTTGTTGCCACTACAATACTAGAAACCCGAATGCAGGGTCAAGGAAAGCCAGGAGGAAAAACCCCTGTGTTATTTCCTAAGTTAATCTTTACATACAGTGAAGATATTCATGGCAAAGGGCATATCTGCGAAGATGTGTTTAATTTGGCCGCAAAATGCTCAAAAGATACAATGTATCCTGACTTCCTCAGCCTTGATGCAGGTTATGTGGGAGAAATGTACAAAAAAACAGGTAAAATCATAGCTCCGATGGGATGCCGCGCCTTCCTGTCCCCAGATTACAATGAAAAGGGGGAATTGCTAATCAATCGATGTAATTTAGGCGTAGTATCATTGAATCTTCCAATGATTTACCAAAAGTCTAAAGTAGAGAACAAAGATTTCTTTGAAGTTTTTGATTATTATCTTGAAATGATTAGAGGAATTCATAGACGCACCATAAAGTATCTTAAAGATAAGATGAAGGGTGCCAGTAATCCACTTGCCTTTATGGAAGGAGGCTTTGATGATGGCTATGTTGGCCCAAATGAACCTGTTGATGCTGTATTTAAACATTCTACTATAAGTTATGGTTATGGTGGATTGTCCGAGCTGCAAAAACTTTATAATGGTAAAGACTATGTAGAAGATCATAGTTTTGCTTTACAAGTAATGAAACACTTTAATGAGGTTATTAACCGATTTAAAGAAGAAGACCATATTTTATACGCTATTTATGGAACTCCTGGCGAATCTTGGCTACCTAAAGCCTGTGAACAATTTATAGCTAAATATGGCAATATTAAAGGAATAACTGATAAGGGATTCTTTAGTAATTCTTTCCATGTGCATGTAGATGCCGATATAACTCCAATAGAAAAAATGGAATTAGAAAATGAGTTCTTCCCCTATTCTAAAGGAGGAGCAATTTGTCATGTTAAGATTCCTGCTATTGGTGATGAAATGTTAGAGGGAGTAAAAACTCTTATTAGGCATGCAATGGCTCTTGGAAACTATCAATCTATTAATCATGCGCAAAATAGGTGTACTGATTGTGGCCATCACTGGTGTGGGGACGACAGTCTGCCAGACGATGAAAATTATAGGTGTCCTAAGTGTGGTTCTTTAAATACCATTGGTATTCGCCGTATGTGTGGTTATTTAGGCTATAGTAAAACACTTTTAGGACCTTCTAAATTTAATGATGGAAAAAATAAAGAATTCAAACTCAGGAAAAACATGTGATTGTAAATCCAAATGATAATACAAGTATACGACGATGATTTACTTAATGGTACTGGAATTCGTGAAGTAATCTTTTTACAAGGATGCCACCATCACTGTAAAGGTTGTTTCAGTCCCGAAACTTGGGAATTTAAAAAAGAAACTCCAGAATCATTAGCTAAATCATCTGAATTTAAAACAAGAGTTCTTAAGAAACTAAGAGATCCCTATATTGATGGAATTACCATCTCAGGAGGGGATCCCTTAGCTCCTGAGAACCTTAAAGAAACCGAAGAACTCTGTACAATGGCAAAAGCCCACAGTAAGACGGTTTGGGTATACACTGGATATACTTGGGATAAAGTTAAAAATTTATTTATAATGAACCTTATAGATGTACTCTGTGAAGGCCCATTTATTGAATCTTTAAAATCCCCAGATAAACCTTGGGTAGGGAGTTCTAATCAAAGAGTTTTAGATGTGAAAGCGTCTCTTAATTTAAATAGTCCCACAGAAATTAAATGATAGGAGATTTAACTTTTAAGAGCAAATACCCTAATGCTGAGTAATCAGTAGTATAGCACAGGACTTAGTATTAAAAGAATTAAATTTTGATTTGTAATGTTAAAATTCAATCTGCATTCATCTAGAAGATCCCATAGAAAATTCCCGAGATCCAAAATAACAAATGTGTCCACACCTCGTGATTTAAAGATCTGGAGACTCAATCAGGAAGATACTAGCTACCCACAGATTTCAGGCAGCATCAAAAAATTCTTGATGCATAATGTGGGAGCCCCAATTGACAAGGTGTATACCTTGTTCAAAAAAAGATGCAAAAATATAAATAATCCTAAAGAAAAGTTATACTACTACATAAAGAATAAGGAGGATATACCTAATTATTTAGGGGGATTTTATTTAACTAATGGAATACTTAATTATTTAAAGCCCCGTCCAGTACAGCGACAAAAGAAAGATTACTCTAAACTAAATGCTAAGAGATTCGACACACTTGACTTAATTAGTTTAGTTAAATCTTTAGAAGCTACTGGAACTCCCCAGTATCTAGGTAAATACTATATAGGAGGAGAGGGAAAATCTATTTATTTAGATAATCATTTGACTAAAGCTTCAAATCCTAAATACACCTTAGTAAGAATTGCAGGAGTAGGCAATGGTCTTAGTATTAACTACATTAAAAAGACAAGTAAAATTATCAAAGAATTTAAAACAGTTAATTGTCCGGGGGTACCTCTATTCTTTTTCTATTATAAAAACTATGACACAAGAATATATAAATGCTAATAAAGGACTATTTGAGTATTTAATAGCAATAGGAATATTACCAGACGGCTCCTCAGTAAGAACTAACAATATAGGAGAAAGTAATTATTCTAATGCGGTTATCCAACCTTGGTCTGTATGGCAAGATTGGAATTTAAATCCTTGGGATGCTGATATAGTTAAAAGAATATATAGAACTAAAAAGCAACAAGGTAAAACTGAAGAAGAGTCTAGAATAGAAGATTATCAAAAAATTATTCACATATGCCAGGAAAGAATAAGACAATTAAGTAATTAATCTAAACAATGGGGACTAATTTTTACTATAAGATCCCTCTTAAAAAGAGGGAGATAGAAGATTTAAGAAATGCAATAACTGAAGATCCAGCATTAGCAGAGTTTGAAGAGTTATGCATTGCTTATACAGAAGGTCATGTTATTCATCTTGGCAAGAGAAGCGCTGGATGGCAGTTTCTTTGGGATTTAAACAGCAAGGATTATTATGAGGATAATCTTCAATCCATTAAAGACTTTCTAAATAATAATGGAGGTTGGATTGAAAATGAATATGGTGAAAAATTTACAGTAGAGGGCCTCTTTGAAGAAATTAAACCTTGGTTGTATAAAGATGAAGAGCATTGTGATGCAGAACTGTACCATAAATTGCATCCAGAAGAGCCTTGTTACTATGATCCAAGTTACATTGAATATCAATCCGATAATCTTCGATTTAGTAAATCAACTGACTTTAGTTAATGAAATATACAGAAAGTGATATAGTAGATGGATTGAAGTTAATCCGAGCAGGAATAAGTAACATAATGTTTAACCTTGCTAAAGGTGAAATTGATTCCTATGAATTAAAGGCCATTAATAATATAGATTTGGTTTGCAATGTAATAGTAGATTATATTCCAGCAATAGATCTTGATTATTCTTTGAATCATGTTGATTATTATCGAGTATGGTATGAAAACGCTTGGCATTCAATCACTGTAGAAGAAGGCGGAGACCATCTTTTTTTTAAAATAAATAATAAGTATGAAAGAAGCTGAATTTTTTAATCAAATGGAACAAAAAGCAGAGCAGTATGCTAATAATACGGTTGCTGAACCTGAAAAACATATAGATGCTGTTTGTTGTGTAAAATCAGATTTTATGGAGGGAGTTTATGCTGCATGGGAATTACTTAATAAACCCTCTTCTTTAAAAAAATAAAGATAATGACTAATATTTGTGAAAACGAATTAAGGTTCTACACAGATAATCCCGAAAATATAAAAGTTATTGATAGATTTTTTGATGAAGAATTCTTAGATTCTGACAAACAAATATTAAATGATAGTGGGGTTATAAATTTTGAGTCTAAATGGACATTTCCAGAAAAAGAAATGAATCAATTAGTCAAATTACTCCCTGATTTAGAAAATTTAAGCATGGTTTGTTTATCCGTAGATTGGGGAAATTACTATTGTGAGTTTCATTATTTATCAGATGAAGGTGATTGGGTTTTAAATTAATTATTATGGAAAAGTTAGACAAATTCTTTTCAAAGGTCGGAATTGACAAAGTATGTCATTTCCTTGCTGGCATTCTTGTATGTTTGGTAGTTGCATTCACTTTTGCTAAAGTTGATCCTTGGTATTCTGATGTTACCTATGCAGGTATGGGCCTCTGTGGGGCAGTCCTTGTAGGAATTGCTAAAGAAGGACTTGATTTCTTTGATTCCCACGAAGATTGTGCCTTTAGTTTCGCTGATTTGCTTGCAACAGTCCTTGGAGGGGCTTTAGGATTTTTAATGGTTTGGGGGCTTCTTTAATGAATATAGAAGCCTTTTTTAAAAAATTAAGAGAAGTCCTTTTTAAGCATAAGACTAGGTTAGATAACCTAGAGAAACGCATAGAATCCTTAGAGCAGGATCCTTGGAAAATGCCCTTTGACCATGAATAAATTAACATTTTATGTCTGCTATAATGAAGATTGTAAGGAATTTCCTAAACAAATTCAGGATGAATATCCTGAATTAAATATAGTTGCTTACAATGAAAATCATTATGCAGAAAAGAAAAAGACTTACAAAATAAAAGGGGGTTATTCTGCAAGAATGACTCCCTTTATTTTGGTATTAGGGGAAGATAATTCTTTTAAAAAGGCTTTTTATTCTGAAGATCATGGATGTACTTTAGAAAAAGTGAAGGAATGGCTGAACACCTTGTAACCTTTGACCAAAAATGTACTGTTTGGATTAGAAACACTGTTTCTGTAGAAGCTGATTCTTATCAAGAAGCTGTAGATAAATTAGGGAAGGCAGCAAAGAAATACCTTTGGGTAGATTCAGCTCCTGATATTACTTATGAAGAATCTAACGAATTAATAGAAACTGAAGAGCCTTTAACTATTCAAGAGAATAACGGAGCGGATACTATTGAGATTCTAGATCCTCGAACTAAAGATGTAATCTGGGATAATGTAACAGGATATGTTAAAAACGACAAATAATTCTGTGGTTTTTGCAGAAGTTCCTGATGAAGTGTCCTTAGCTATTAATATTAGCAATTGTCCAATAAAATGTCAAGATTGTCATTCTAAATTTCTATGGAATGATGAAGGAGATATTTTAAATTGGGAGTTATTAAGATCTTTAATTTTAAAAAATAATGGTATAACTTGTGTTTGTTTTCTTGGTGGAGATGCAGAACCTATTTCTATTAATGGCCTAGCTAAATTAATTAAAGAATTTTTTAATTTAAAAGTTGCTTGGTATAGTGGAAGAGATAAAATATCTCCAGAAATATCATTAGAATTTTTCGATTTTATTAAGGTGGGGCCATTTATAAAGTATCCTTTAAATGATTCAAGAACCAATCAAAAGTTCTATAAGGTAGAAAACAACAAATTAACCGATATAACCTATAAATTTTGGAAAGACTATGGTGAAAGTAAAAGTAATTAATAAGAGTAATAATCGTCTTCCTCAGTATGAAACAAAAGGTAGTGCTGGTATGGACATTCGTGTTGATCTTAGTAAGGTGACTCCCGAAAATCCTATTAAAGGTTTTGGGGATGCAGAAGTTATTTGGTCTGGGGAAGGCCATATGATTCCAATGATACGCCTTGCTCCAATGAGTAGAGCACTTTTGCCTACTGGTTTGTATACAGCTATTCCAGAAGGCTATCAAGTATCGCTTAGACCACGTTCTGGCATGGCTATTAAGAAAGGTCTAGTTTTATGTAACACTCCTTCCTTAATTGACTGTGATTATCGTGGACAATGGATGCTTCCTGTTATTAATTTAGGTCAAGAGGACATTTATATTGAAGATGGTGAGCGTATTTGTCAAGCACTTCTTGAGAAGGTAAATAAAATCGAATGGGAAGAAGTAGATTCTCTTGATGAAACAGAAAGAGGGAATGGTGGTTTTGGACATAGTGGAAGTAAATAATGGAAAATAAACATACTGATAAAAATACAGGTTTACCTGAAATATATATACTAGTTAATCAGAGCCAAATTCCGACAGAAAATCAATTTGAGGTACTTACAGCGTTTAAAAAGAAAAAAGATGCTGAAGAGGCTTTGAAAACGCAATATAGTGATGATTTAGACTGGATATTGAAGTGTTGTAGATGCAATGAGGAGGATTTAGATGAAAACTACTTTGATGTTAATGTGTGTCACATAAGCAAAGACGTTTACTTTGCAATCTCTTATATTGAAACAGTTTATTTGCACTAATTATAAAATTTTATAACTAATGGGATTGGATATATATGTACATGAAGTTAAATATCATCGTCTTGGATATTTCAGAAAAGTAAATTTTTTAGTTAAATTCTTTGAAAGTAAAGGATTTGATGTAGAACATCAGACTCCTTTTTGTTTTGACAGAGAAGTAGCTAAAGAGTTACTAGATTTGTGTAATCAAGTGCTTAAGGATCATTCAAAAGCAAAAGAATTACTTCCTACTATGAGTGGATTTTTATTTGGAAGTACTGATTATAATGAGTATTATTTTGAAGATGTAGAAGAAGTCAAAAATTGGATAGAAGAAACACTACTTCCTGAATTTGATAATCTTGAAGATGATGAATATATTGAATTTTCAACTTGGTATTAAATGATAACTAAAGAAGAATTTACTAAACTTATTTTGGAATATCAAAGATGGGCTAAAAGAATTGATGAAGTTTCAGAAGTCCTCAACTCCTACACATTTTTTGAGTGTGATTGGGTAAGTTATACATTCCAACTATTCGATGAAACTCTTAGTTTCTTATTTAATGAGGATGGAATAGATGATATAAATTGGTGGTTGTTCGAAAAGTCAGGAAACCCAGAATTAAAGATGTGGGATGCTGACGAAAATGAGATTCCTACAGAAACATTAGATGATCTTTGGGAAATAGTTAAAGAATATACCATTTAAACTATGAAAAAACTATTCTTAATCTTAATAGGTTTATTTTGTATAACCACAATTAATGCTCAAGTTATCTTTAATACCAAAGAAATTAGAGATAAATTTGATGATACTATCTATAAATCCAACATAAAAACACTACTTACTTCTGAGTGGGCTACTTATGAGGGAGATAGTATTTATTGCCTTACTATTGAAGAAAAAGGTAAAGCAGCAAGAAAATATGTTGTTTTGGACATTGATAATGAAAAATCAATAAGTGTTGAAGACAATACTGTAGGACGATTGGCTTCAGATGTATATGGTAAACAATATGCATTCATAGTTACAGATTTTTCTACATTTAAACGCTGGGTAACTACAAAATCAGACAACGTTCTACAAAACAACATTCTTACTTATATAAGCAGGTGTATTTCTAGTTCCTCCTATACCTATATTTATGAAACTGAAATAGTTTGGTTAGAAAAACCTAACGGAACTAGAACTATATACTATAGTAAATAAGATTCCTAAAATTAATATTAAATGTATTAGGGATATGACTGAAGAAATGTACAATGCAATTATAAATCCTATTTGTAAGCATTGTAAAAGTCTTGGAATAGATTGTGTAGGCACCACTATTAAAGATTGGAGATATGCAAAAAATTGTAATAAGTGGGAATTTGCACGAATCAAGCCAAGACATGATTCTTTAAAATTAAATGATTATATAATTGGTTCAGATGTTACTACTGAAGAAATATTGGATACAATTTAAACAATTTATAAGAAAACATTGGAGAAAGCTAACTAAATCAAAGCCAAGCAAAAGAATAACTTTCGTAAAGGCTTGGCTGGATTTTAATAATATTAGTTATATTCCCCATTATAAGGTTTCAATACCTAAAGAAATAGAGCCTTATTATATTAATTTCATGGCTACTGTGAATAAAAAGCAATATGCCATTGTGTGTTATGATAAGCCCCATTATGAATTTATACCGTTGCTGCATAGAAGTCATTTAGATTTTGAAAAGCAAATAAGGAGAGATGAGTATATAGAATCTTGGTGCAGAAATAATGGGATTATTTTTATGGAATTACCTTATTATTATACATACCACGAACTAATGAATCAATTGGAGAAATTAATTTAATAATACGCTAGATGAAAAAATTACTGTTTTATATATGGAATTTACTTAGAAGACTCTTTTTTAAGCCAAGACAATATAAACTTTCTAAAGGGGAAGCTTTTGTTAAAGCATGGCTGGACATAAATAATTTGAAATATATACCTCAATATCATGTGCCCGTCCCTAAGAATATTAGACCTTCTGGAAATTGCTATGTTGATTTTATGGTAATTAGGAATAAAAAGAAGTTTGTTATTGAATATAACGGAAGACAACATTATGAATTTGTCCCAAAATTTCATAAGTCTAAGGTAGATTTCGATGCACAACTTGTAAGGGATGCCTACATAAAAACTTGGTGTGATAAAGAAGGTATAACCTTCATAGAAATTCCATATAATTGGAAAACAGACCAAATTATTAGTAAACTTAAGGAATTATTATGATTCAATATTTATTAGGTAAAAGCTCTACAGGTAAATTTCGTTTTGCTGTAGTTTTTTGGGACGAAGAGTGGGACGAGATTGAAAAAGGCTTTTTAATCATAAGAGAATATGGTCAGGTTCGAGGTAAGACCACTGAGGCTCCTAAGATCTGGATTAAAAGGGGGTTAGCAGGGAGAACCCATAGAGAGCAGGTCACTCTTAAATTTAATAGTTTAGTAAAAGAGTACTTAGATAAAGGTTATATATCT
>CAYNMA010000059.1:0-14795 GCA_964398075.1 uncultured Bacteroides sp.
CTCATACAACCTATTAAATAGGAAGCAACTCCGCCCTAGATAAGTGGGTGAGCTGAGTTTTACATTTTTAAACAGATCTGAAATAAAAAAACATTGATAGTGTAATGTTTAACCTATATAACATTTACTAAAGGTATACATTTGTAAATTAATATTAAGGTTGAATAATCGGAGATTTTTGAGATATTTTGGATTGAAAAGATTGGAGGAGATTTATGACCGTACTTTTCTTCTTTTCGCTCACTTCACTATCAAAATTTGGAGAATATATGGCTGTTTGTTCGAGTTTTTACATACTTGTGTAACTATCTGATTTGCAAGTAATTTGATATTTTCTTGACAAATTACTCATCATTATATGAATAATCTTTCTTCAAAAACCTGCAAATATGCCATAATTTTCCAACTTTTTCTAGTACCCAAAAACCTTTTAATCCAATTGGATATCCATCTGTTGGTTGTAAAGGAAAGCAAGTACCTTCCTTAGAAATTAATAGAAAGATACTTGCTTTACGACCTAAAATGCATTTACTACTTAAATACTTTAAGCTGCTCTTTAGTAGCATCGCCATCAAGATCCAAATTTATCATTGATGTAGTAATTACTTCGTCCATTGAATTCCACCTAAGAACCCAATACATTTTAGAATCAGTTACCTTTATTCTTTTTCCCTTAAAAGAATCCATAGCGTCAGAAATCTTTCCAAAGCTGCGGTACTGTTCACATGCTGTACCAGTATTCATAACTATGCTATCATCACCCATATAAGCCGATCCATCTTTATTAACCTGTGTACGACGCTTCGTAAACGTACTTGGATAGAACTTCTTAATAGTGGGAGTTGCATCACCATGAAATACTGCTACAAAGCAATATTCAACCCAACGATCAGTATCTCCAATTTTAGTCTTAAAAACCTCCATTTTCTCTGGAAATACAATAAAGTCATCAACGGAAAATGAATTAGACTCTAAAGAACGAACTCCGCCAGAGAAACCTTCTTTTACTAATACATCCCCCTGTGCTGCTGCACGGTCTTTTTCAATAGCAAAACTTGCCATAAGCTTTTAAACGGTTTACCACACCGTAAAAGTGTTAATTGTAAGATATTCACAGTATATCTTGTTCACTGCACATACTATTTATACATTTGCGATATGTGATCGCTAAGATACTGTAGTCGTTATACACTTGGCTAGGTTATAAGGTTGGCTATCTTGGTAAATTAACAAAAACTGCCTTACATCGTCATTAAAGGCGATATAAAGCAGTTTATTAAATTAGTTTTTAACTATTTCAAAGCTGTTTAAAATGTCCGTTGTTTACTGCACAACGGACAAAGCAAAAATGTTATTCTATGTCAAACTCAGCTATTGACCGAGGTACAATAAATCCGTTTATTGTTTTACCAACGTATGAAGTCCTTTTTGTAACGATTGTTTTATCCTTCACCAAATTAAGGAATCCGTTTAAAATCATTTCATCATTTTCCCCTCGGTGGCTTTTTAAATAGTCTTCGAATAGCTGTGTTAATGTTCCGTTTGGCTTAATAATTGAATTGTCCGCCAAAACTTTTTTCTTTCTTAATGTAGATAAAAAGAACATTTCGAACTCTTTTGGCATGTTTTGTACTGCGGTTTGTGCTGCTTTTTTCTTTTGTGCTTCTGTTCCCGAAGCATTCGTATATGCTTCATCATAAACCAACTTTTCTCTTTCTGAGTTTCTGACTTCAATATTAGTTAAAAAAACAGGACATAATTGAGCACCCACTAGCTCCTTGCCTTGGTCATCACAAGCCTTTGCAAATGCCCAACTGGTAAATTTAAATTTTACACCGTCTACAAAAGGGCTTAAACTTAGCGTTAAGGATTTTGAACCGTTGCCATCTTTACTTACTAATTTAAACTGCATAATAAAAAACAATGTAAGACTTCCCGCTTACTTTGGGGAAAAGCTAACCGCTTTTCAAGGCTTGAACAAATGAGTTCGTTTTGCTTCGTTTTGCTGCGCTGCGCTTCGCTTTTTCCGTTTTACACTGAAAACGGGCAAAAGTCCTCGGTAGCTTAAAGTCCGACCGATAACGGGACTTTTCATGGTACTTTAGCAGTTGCCATGAACGCGCTTAGGCTCGCGCGAATCGCAATATAGATATTGCTCATTTATTATAGTAGTATTACAGTTGGCTAGGATTTCCCAATGCGAAGGCCCGGGGGGCTGAACGCAGTGGGGCACTCTCCCCTGCATATCTCATTAAATTTTTCATAATCCCTGATTTTTAGAAAAATTATAAATCAATCTCCAAACTAAACCCAGGGGGCTTGAAATATATGCTGTACAAACTTTCCGTATATTTTTTTTTGAAATTGAATTTTTTTTGTATATTTGTAGAGGTGTGGCAGTGTAAGAGAATCGGCGTGGCAGTGTAAAGGGAAGTTATTGCCACACCTAAATAAATTAGAATATTCTTAATATAAAGTCAAAAAAATTTTAAAATGATTAGTAGAATTATAAATTTGGATGGAGATAGTAATTTTTTGTCAGGTTATTTAGATGAGTTGCCATCTCATTGTTTAATAAATAAAGGAATTACAGGATGTGGTGGAACTACATTAGAATTGAGTAGCAAACGTAATAGTATTATATTATGTCCTACTAAGAATTTAGTTACTTCTAAATCTTCATTAGGTTATTTTGGTGTAGATGGGAATGTGACTAAAATAGATATTCAAAATTATATAAGGAAGGAAACTAAGTTTAAAAAGATTTTAGCAACTTATGATGCTTTACAAAAATTAATGGATGCCATCCCAAATTACAATGAGTACTTTCTCTTAATAGATGAATATCATTTATTATTTAATGACTATAGTTTCAGAAGTAAGCCTATTATGTTTGTACTTAACAATTTTAAAAAATTTAAAAACTGGGCTTTTATGACTGCAACTCCATTGAAAGAAGAATTTATTCTAAAAGAATTAAAAGATATAGATCAAATTACATACAATTGGAAATCTGCAATCCCTGTAAATATTAATATTAAAGACTCTTCTTTCATACAAAAAGAATTATTAAATCTTATTGATGTTTATAAGGACAGAAACTTACATATATTTTTAAATTCAGTATCTACTATTCATAGTATAATTTCTAAGTTAAATACAGATAATTACAGAGTAGTGTGTTCTGAAACAAGCAAAGCTAAGATTAAAAATTATGCTAAAGTTATAGACCCAATTAAAAAGCTTAATTTTTATACATCTTGTGCTTTTGAGGGAGTAGATATTTATGATCCAAATGGATTCTGTATTATTATCTGTGATACAAATATTGCAACAACAGTATTGGATATATCTACAAAAATAAGGCAAGTCTGTGGAAGAATTAGAGATAGTAAATATAAAAATCAATGCACTCTTATTCTAAATACTAACAAACATAGATATGCAAATATTTCGAAAGAAGAATTTAAAAAGATGGTTTTTAATTCTGAAACTATGGGGAAAAGGAAAGAATTTAATTTAAGTAAATGTGATAAAGAAGATATGGAGATAGAATTGAAATTGTATAACCCAGAAACTTATTCTACTCTTTACTTGAATAAATACGATAATAAGATATTTTATGATGAGAATTTAAAGAAGTTAGATATTTATAATTATAATTTAATTTCCGAAATTTACAGTAATTCAATATCTGTGCTCGGTGAATTCACAAAAAATAATTTTAAAGGAAAAGTAGACCATAATTATTCTAAAGGGTTAGAATGGATTAAGAATAAATTAAAAGAATTAGAAAAATTTGAATTTACTTATTCAGAATTAGAAGAGGTGTTTGTACCTTTATTTAAAGAACATAATTTACTCTGGAACAAAAATACTTCTATTACAAATTTCTTTCCAGAATTTAGTAAGAAAAGAAAATTAATAAATGGTAAAAGAGATGTATACTATAAATTTATAATTTAAAAACGCTGATTCCAGAGTTATTCAACTCCAGAGTCAGCGTTAAATTTTTTAAAGTCTTCAACAATTGAGGTATCTTGTTTATTATGATCTTTAATACTTATCTTATTTAAACAGTCTTCAAAAGCAAGATAAAAAGAATCATTGGTAAATCCTTCTTTTTCTGCCTCATCTACACATTGTAAACATAGTTTCAATGCTACTTGGCACATAGTCCAAACTCTATTCTTATTATTTGAAAAATGTCCATTACTTAATAGTTTGATTAAAGTATCTTTTATTATTTTATTTTTCATATTTGTCGCCCCGTTGAGACTCGAACTCAAATTTTCGCTTTTAGAGAGCATTGTAATTAAACCTTTATACTACAGGGCAGTAAAAGGCTACTTTTACAAGTAGCCAACTTTATTCTTAAAATCTGTCATAAAGTTCTACGAATTCCTGAATTTTACTTTGTAAATTCAAGCGGATAACAGTCGACGCGTCAGTTATTAATTTTTCAACTTCATCTGCCTCTTCTTCCGTAAACTCTTCAAGATCCAGTAGTTCATCAAATCTATTTAAGTCAATTTTATCACGAAGTTCATCAATACTTTTTACAAAAATATCATCATCTAGAACTTTGATATTCTCTTTAAAATTGGTAACAGCTTCTTTAATATAAGAATCATCAAATACAGTTTCAGCCTCAATTTTAATAAGTCCATCCTCATTAACAAACTTATATCTAATTCCGTCTTTTTCGAATTCTTCATTGGTTCCCTCAGGAATCATTTCGTTTAATACCATTAATAAATTTTTATCCATAATTTTGTTTTATTTTTATATAGCAAATATAATACTATGTATTCAATCTAAAAAATTAAAAAATGTTAAATACACATTACTATGGTTTTTTCCAAATTCCTGTCACTGAGTCTATACCAAGAAGACAACATACTGCATATATAAATGGTTCTAACATCATTGGAGCTTGAGTAGAACACACTGTGCAATATATTAATACGAAAAGTATAGCAAAAAATCCTAAAACTCCACAAACTCTTTTACTACTTATTCCAGAGTGTGCAGTAATTATTTGTTTTAAAAATTCAATCATCCCCAGGTGTTAGTGCAATTGTTATAGGAGCAATGGGCTCTAATGCAGCAGATACTTTTGTTCCTTTAGGTACCGCTCTAAGTCCTTCTCTAAGAGGTCTAGCTGCTTTCTGAACTTTAGCTAATTTATATGCTGCTCTTCCAGCCTTAGCACCTTTTGCGAGATACCCCCAACCAGTAAGAGTTAATGCATCCATTAAGGCATTGCCTGCAACATATGCAGCATTTTTCCAACTAGGTTCTTTATAAAATTCTATAGCTGACTTACTAGTGTCATATAAAGGAATCAGTGAAAGGTAGGGGCTTCCTCCTTCCTAATATTTTGGTGTCCATTTCTTATCCATTGTGTGCAAATTGTATTCGTTTATTCATATTTATTTCATCTATTCCTGCTCTTTCAAAATTATTAGCAAATACCCTAGTTGCATCAGCAATAGTTTTAGTATTTAATAGTTTATCAAAAGCCTTCTTTTCTGTAGTATTTAATTCTTTCCAAATAAATTCTAACTATTGTTTAAAAGTAGGATTGTTTCCGTATGTATTGAATAATTCTTGCTTGCGATCTCCTAACCACTAAGCAATTCCATATGCTCCACTTTTCTTATTAGTGGCCGTATGGTCACATCTGCTTTCCTACATTAGATTACCAAGTATACCTCTTGCCTGATTTTCAGATAATCCTTTTTCTGTAAAGAATTGAATAACTGTTTTAGGGTCATTATCTGTGCCTAATAATCTTCTAACACTTTTTATTTGTAAATCTGGTAGTTTTCTTTCAGTAACTCCTAATTTTTTACCAGCAGCATCTACAATATATATCTATCCATTATCTATTTTACTTATTAATCCTATATGCTAACCGCTAGGACTATTCTTACTACCAAACCAAATCATATCCCCTGGTTTAGCATTTTGTATATCTACTTTCTATCCAACTTGGCCTTGTTGCATTGCTGTTCTTGGTAAATTAATACCAATAGATTTAAAAACATACTACATTAAACCACTGCAATCAAAACCAGTATTTGGATTAGTTCCTCCCCATTTATAATTTGTACCAATAAAAGACTTCGCCTTATCAATTATATCTTGTGTAGCAGAATCATACTATTGTGGTTGAATAAAAGAAGGGGTTTGATAACTAATAGGCGAAGCTTGATAACTAATAGGCGAAGTTATTACTGGTGGCTCTAAATCATCATCTTCATAATCGTCTTCCTAAAACTGCTAATCCTTTTCTTTTAAATTATCTGGGAATGTTAAAGCTTGAATATCATAATAATTCTATTTAACATCATCGAAAATTATATCAGGAGGTTGTACTGATTCGTATGTTGTAAATAAATTAGCCATTATAGTTATTAATAATTTGTTTACAGATATAGTACGGTGTCCATATCCCAATTTGACTTTAACTGATTAACAGCTGAGCAAACTAATTGAATATTATCTTTAGTGTAACCCTATCCTGGATTTTTCTAATCAACACTAACATTAGTAAACACCCTCCCATTATCTAATTCAAATGTCATTGGTATTTTAGATATATTACATAAACCTTCCTAATTTTTCCATAACTCTAATAAATCTTCTTTAGTTATAGTAAATGGAATTCCTTTATTGTTAGCTCTGTCTCGTGCCCCTAACCAACGCTCTTGTAAAACTTTATATAGTTTAGTTTCATCTGAATAATTTTTTCTAGCCTATTTATTCTATATTTGTTTACAATGTTTACATCTTTTTTCTTTATTGTTTCTATATGCATAATAAAGATGTTCTGAAAATTCGGACTAATCTTTATATTCGCCACAAATATGACATAGTAATTTTCCGTCTTTCCATTCATTATTATATTCTTTATCTTTTTGCTATTTTTCACAATTTCTACATATAGAATTGTAAGTTTCTTTTCTTGTATTTTTATCTGTTATTCTTTTAAAATTTTTCCTGTTTAAAGGTAGCTCTTTTTTGCAAAGAGAGCATGCTTTATATTTTTGTTTTCCCATTTTATTTTTAAGAATGTTTCTTAGACCATGTCATACTATTCTAAGCAAATGTAGCTCTTTTCCTGATTTTAGGGTCAGAACTATTCTTTCCCCTCTAAATACAAGCATTTGTTACTTTTCCATTACAGTAAGCAGTAAACTTACCCTCATTCTCCTTTTTAATGTGTATCTTATTGCCCTTCTTATTATAAGGTATACTAACATTAGAATGATCTGCTTCTAATTGTAATCCTGATGAAGAAATATCATTCCAAAATTGCTAAAATTGATTTAATTGATTTTTAGACCAATTCATGTTAATTCTGTTTATATATTGTTAATTATTTATTTGAGTATTCAAATTTAATATTTATATTTGTAATATACAATTATTTTAATGTATAAGTTAAAATTGTGATCTTAAAAGAAGTCTTATTAAATACAACATATATTTTATAGATGATTTTAAACTATATTTAATTAATGACTTACAAACGAAAATTAGATTTACGATTAGTAATTGCTATGATACTAACAATAGTTGGTAGTGGATTGCTAATCGCGGGATTTACTGTCCCACCTTTAGGAATTATAGATAGCTCAGTTTTAGTTGCTTTTGGTGAGACAAGTACTTTTGTTGCCGCCTTGCTTGGCATAGATTACAATTATAGATATTAGATTTACAAATAGAAAGCTATAAATAAGCTTGATGAAAATGAGTAAATGATTAATGACATAAAATAAAATATATGATGCAAATTGATAAACGCAATGGTAATGTCTGCTTTAATGACAAATTACATAAATATTTTGACATTAATGATGAGAGCAAACAGTATATATCTGTAACTACTCTCATAAGTAGATATGAGCAAGAATTCTCTAAAGATTTCTGGAGCGCGTATAAGGCTTTAGAAAAATTACTTCCTAAAGATGCTTGGCAGTTAGAAAAGAAACCCCTTTTAAATTCTAAAAAATTTAATAAAGAACTTTTAGATGTGTACAACATATCTGAAAACGACTTTAATAAAGCCCAGCAAGATATCCTTGACGAATGGGATAAAACAAATAGAGAAGCTTGTGAAAGAGGAACTAAAATCCATGCAGAATTAGAGAATAGTTTTTATAAGGCAGGAAAAGATGTTAGCCTTCAAAAGTTTGGAATTGGTGGTAAATTTGAATGCAGAAAAGACTATTCTGATTTAGATCTAGAGTATGGAGTATATCCTGAATATTTGATTTATAGAGAATCTGATGATGGTGTTTTAAAAATTGCAGGTCAAGTAGACTTAATTGTTAAGTCAGGTAATGATATTATTATATGTGATTGGAAAACAAATAAAGAAATTAAACAAAAATCAGCATATAATAGTAATACTAAAACTACTACTAAAATGAAGTACCCTTTGAATACTTTAGATGATGTAAATTTTAGTCATTATACAATGCAATTGTCTACTTATGCTTGGATGTTACAAAAAATTAATCCAGACTTTGTAATTAAAGATTTAATACTTGTTCATTTTGATCATAAAGATAATCAAACTGTTTATCATTGTGAGTATCGTAAGCATGATGTAGAAAGAATGTTATATCATTACAAGAAAGAACTTATTTTAGAACAACAAAGAAATAAACGTAAGAGAATAGAGTATTAATCCTTTAGAAAAGAACATTTTTAATCCTTATTGGATTAAATGCTAACATTATTTATTTAAAAATATTCTATTCTCTTCTTTTTTAGATTATGAATATGCTTGATATAATTAATGGACATACAAAAGAACTCTTTAATTTAAATCAAGAGTTAAGTAGAAGTAGATTAGAAATCTGTTATAAATGTCCTATTTATTCTAGTAGGCTTGGAGGAATTTGTAATAGTAAGTTATGGTTAAATCCAAATACAGGAGATGTAAGTAGTAAAGCAAAAGATGGATATATCAGAGGGTGTAATTGTAGACTTTCAGCTAAGACTAGACTCCCTGATGCTAAATGTGTGGCAGGTAAATGGTAATTTAAAAATGTAAATGATTATGAAAAAAGTAAGACTTTATTCAACAGAAAATGAAAAAATTGCAAGAGAATCTCTAGACACTGATTATACATCAGTAAATATGCAAGAGAATTCAATTGATGATTTAATTCAGAAAGAAAAAACTAGAAAATTTAATTCTGAATTAGAAAAGTATAATGAAGAGTTGGATAAACACAACTCAGACTTTAAAGAAAGTCAGGAAAAAGTAGAATATGATATTAATAAGGCAGAAATAAAGCCTATGTTTTCTAGAATATTGGTTCAACCATTCAAGGTTAATCCTTTCCAGAAAATGAAGATTGAAAATGGTCTTATTACTGATGCTGGTGGATATGATCTACACGCTCAAATAAATCCTAATACAGGAAAATATGAAGAGCAGGAACAATTTATTGTTACTGGATGTGTAGTGGAAGTAGGTCCTGAAGTTAAATATTTAAAAGAGGGAGATGTAATCTTTTATCGTAAAGATACTGCTGTCCCAGTACCTTTCTTTAAACAGGGATTTTATTCATTGGGAGAGAGTCAAATAATTGCAGTAGTCAATGAAGGTTTGTAGGATAGATTTAATATTATATCATGGAAGAAATAATTTATTTTAACCCAGGAGATATTGTAACTTTAAAGTAGGATATTCCTAACAAACCTTAGATGATTGTTGTAAGAAAAGAAACATCTTTATTTAAACATGATAAAAAAGAAGATAAGAAATCAGTATTAATAGGAATTAGATGTCGTTGGTTTACAACTACGGGAGCTTTATAGGAGGCCGTGTTTAATACCAAAGATTTAACCTTAATTAATTAATTATATGAACGAACAAGAACAAATGCAGCAAGCATTTTTACAGTACCTTGCACAGCAAACTGGTGCAAAATCTCAAAAAGAGTTAGAACAGATAATTTAGAAACTCGGAGAAGATGGTTTAAAGCAAGCCTATGCTCAGTTTTTACAGGCTATGCAGCAGTAGCAAGTACAAGCCGCTAAATTTGGAGCTAAACTTAATTATATTAAACAGCTTAAAGGTAGGTGTCCAGAAGGTACAAAATTGACTTACTTTAAAGAAGGTGGTCGTATTTGTAAGAAATGTATGGCTGTTGAAAAGAAAGGTGGGGCTGTTGAAAAGGCAGAAGGTAACGTTATTGAACAGTTTAAAGCAGGCAGAAAGAAAGTTGCTAAGAACTGTAACGGTACTAAAATTAAAAAGTAATAATTTCTTTTTATAATGTTAATGAATTAATGATATAGGATATATTTGTTTATAATAATCAACTTAACAGGGTTGAGTTAAATACTCCAGAAATTCTTTTAGTAAAAGAATTTGCTGATTTACTTAAACCTGAAAGAAATAAATGCAAAGAGGATCCTAGCGGTAAAGAAGGGTTAAGAGCCTTTAGAGAATTTACTTATATATGGCTTGCTATTTGTTGGAAGTCTATCTATTCTGATTATGATGAACAAGAACGTCATAGAGAAGCATTGAAAGATGCTAATATGACTGAGGAAGAATTTAATAATCCTGAATTTAGAGCTGCTTGTAGAAAATTTAGAAATATTTAGGAATCTAATAAATCAATTAGACTATTACAAGCTGCGAATGATATGGTTGATAAATTTATTGACTATTTCAAAAATGCAGATCCAATGGAAAGGGATGAACAAACTGGCAAACCTATTTATAAAGTAAAGGACATACAAGCAGAAATGAAAAATCTAATTGATGTTCACGAGACTATGATTCAATTAGAAAATTAGGTTAAAAAACAAATAGAATTAAAATCCTCTATACGAGGTAATGCTATGGAAGATTTTGATCCAGGAGACTTTTAATTATGGCTAAGAAAAAATCTTTACCAAAAGAAATTGAAACTCTTGTTTAGGAAGTGCAGGAAAAAATAAAACCTATAGAAAAAGAATAGTCTGTTTAGAATTCTTCTAGTGTTAAATGGGATGTTCCTCTGAATGAAGAAATAAAATATTTTGATGCAACTTTATCTTATGAATTGACTGGGTATCGTCCTATAAGTGCTACCAGAGGGCTAGATTTTAATCCAGATTGGTTCACAGAGGCTAGAGATACTTATAATCGTACAGGTCACTATACTTAGTTCAGAAATGGATCAAAAGCATTTAGAGATTTTTGGATAGAGTAGTTTAAAAGATGTAAATATGGTCTTACTGTTAATGGTTATACTGTTACAGGTGATCATTATTTCTTTCTAAATTTTTACAGACTAAAAGATCTTGTAAATGTATCTGAAGCTGGTGGAGGACGTAAAGAAATCTTTCCTAACTTTTTAGAAGGTTAGTATGAGTGGTTCCATTATTTAAAATTAGCTAGAAAATTGCGTTTAAATGCATGTATGATGAAAGCCCGTGGAGCGGGTTATTCAGAAATTGAAGCTGCAATACTAGCAAATTCTTATAATAGTATTAGAGGGTCCATTAATGTAGCCTGTGCTTTTGCTAGCACTCAGTTGGACAAACTTTTGGAAAAAGTTTGGGCAAATCTTTCATTTTTAAATGATTGCACAGATGGAGGATTTTTTAAAAGTAGACAAGCCGCTGATTCACAGTATTTAAAAAGAGCATCTCAGTACAAAATGATAAATGGTCAGAAAGTTGAAACAGGCTGGATGTCTTAGATACAAGGAATTGTTGTAGACAAACCTGGAAAACTTCGTGGTGATCGTACTGATGTGTTAATGTTTGAAGAGGTTGGTTTGTGGCCACAATTTACTAAAGCTTATACTCAAGCAGATGCCCTAGTAGGACAAATAGGTTACTAGTGGGGATTGAGGTTATTAGGTGGGACAGGTGGTGAATCTGGTGCTTAGATGGAAGGTTTACGTAAAATTTATTATGATCCTACTACTTACGGTGTTCTTCCTTATAAACATAATTTTACTTAGACAGGAGAATACACTATAAGTGCCTTCTTCCTTCCAGCATTTAGAACTATTAAAGAAACTAGTTTATTAGACCATAGAGGATGGATTAGTGATGAAGAAGGAAAAAAGTATTTTGATAGAACTAGGGCTATTAAAGCTTCTGATCCTCAAGAGTTAGTCACTTATTGTGCTGAGTACTGCTATAATGCTGAAGAAGGTTTTTCTCTAGAGGGAGATAATAAGTTTAACAAAGTTAATATAGCAGAATAGCTTACATAGATAAGAGCTTTAAAACAAGCTCCTCCTATTGAAAGAGGTTATATTGAATATCTTTATAGAAATAATGATCACTCTACTCAAAATATAACAGGCTTTAAGTGGATTCCTAATTAGAATAGTAAATTACAAATACTTGAGCATCCTTTATGGACATTACCTCCTAAGAAAGATGAAAAAGGTAATATTATTTGGAGTCCTCCTACAGAAAAAATTCGTAATCTTTATGTAATAGGAATTGATGGAATTGATATTGGTTCTAATCAGACTTCTGAAATGACTAAAGATCCGTCTGATTTCTGCTTAACAGTTTATAAAAGAGCATATGGAATTGAGGAGCCTCAGTTTGTAGCTCTCTATAAAGACAGACCTAATGATGTTAGAGAGTGTTATAAAATAGCTATTAAAATAGCTCAATACTATAATGCTGTAATAAACATAGAAGCAACTCGTTAGGGTATTATACCTTATGCTCGAGAACGTAAATTACTTAATTTATTTATGAAAAGACCTAGAGCTACCCTAACTGATGCTACAAGAAATACTAATAAGTAGTATGGAACACCTGCAACACCTGCTATTATAGATCATCAAACAGATTTAATTGCATACTATATTGATGATTATTGTCATCTTATATGGTTTGATGAAATGCTTGATGAATTTAATCGTTACACTGATGAAAATAAACGTAAATTTGATATTGTTGCAAGTGCTGCAATGGCTTTGTTAGCAGACGAAGAGTTGCAAGGAGTAATTCCTAAAAGAGTTGAAGAAATTAAAGATACTTGGCAAGATATAGGTTACTATACAGATAATAATGGTATAAGGCATTACGGTGTAATGCCCCAAAGCCATTAGAATGAGATTAGATTTAACAATAACTTTGGATAGCCATATGACAGTATAGGATATAGAACAAGTGATCCAAGAATACTTTCTGGATATTTATCATAAATAGTATATAGGAAAATTGGATATAGAGAAATTAGATCCAATTGGATATTGTATAAAACTAGGAATGGATAATACATATCAACCTATAACGATATATGCAGAATTGGAAGATAGTAAGTTTTTAAAGTTTCTTAAGCAGGAGCTTAAAGACAAACGATTTAATTTAGTATACTGGGGAAAATTGCAATTACGAGAACCTTACGATTGCAATCCAAGAAGCACAGCATGTAGTTGCCATGACAAAGGAAGAGTTAATTGAGAAAACTGATAAAGCTATAACAGAACTAGTCTATCCTAAGTACGATTTATAGAAAGCTTATAACTACTATAATGGTATAAGAGATGCTGATTAGTTTAGATATTTGGAGGAGGTTTATGGTGTGAATGCACCAACTACTTTACATTTCACTCCTCTCATAAAGAAGCATATAGATGCTTTAATAGGGGAATACTTAGGGACACCTATTATTCCAAAAGTATCTTGTAAAGATTCAACTTCTATATCTAATATAGATAGAGAAAGACAATTGAAAATAGCTGACGAACTATATTCATATTTAAAAGATCATTTAAAGAATTAGATCCTCAAGTTTATTGATGGGAAGAACATTGATGATGGTTTGGTTGCATAGCAATTGAAAGCAATAGTAGATGATATAAATAATACATTTATATCTGAATATGAAATTGCAGCTTAGAATGTAATTGAATACATTATTCAATCCAGAGATACTGATCTTATAAATTCTCTTAGAGATTTATTATTTGATTTATTAGTAACAGGATATGCTTTTTATAAAGTAAAAAGTACTGTTGAAAAGGATAATATTAGAATAGAAGTATTAAGCCCTTTAAATACTTTCATTGATAGGAATTACAATTCTCCTTATGTTAAAAACTCATATAGAGCTGTAGTACGTTATTGGAAAAATAAAAACCAAATTCTAAATGAATACGGAAAGCAGATGTCTAGAGAGGATAGAAAAACTCTTGATGAAAAATGGGAAGATATATACGATACAGCTATGTATTATGTAAAAATGAGAGAAACAAATGGCATTCCTAGCACAGATGGACTTCAAGCTGGATATGAAGTAACACCTGGTTACCCAACAGTACAAGAAGGCTTTAGAAATGAGCTTATCCCTGTTTATGAAGTGGAATGGATTGAGACTGACAAAGACTTTGTAATGTAGAGATATAAAACAACTCGGATTGGAGACGAGATTTATATTCTTACAGGTCTTGATGAAGAGGTAATTCGTTCACAATCTAACCCCTCTCAATGTTCTTTATCTTTAAATGGTTTATATTTTCTTAATAGAGGAAGTAAACCCTACTCTATGGTGCTATCTTGTGCACATTTACAGGATTAACACACTAGTCCTGTTTAAACCTCGTGAATTGCTGGAAACTCCTAACGCTAAAACGAGGACAATCAGCAGCCAGTTAAGTGGTTCAACGACTATTATGTAGAATCAAGTGATTCGAAGTGCGGGGATGTTAAATTTTTAATTATTAAACGAAAAGTAGTTATGAATTATTACCAACAATAAAAGAAAATTTAATATATGATATAGTCTCAACTTC
>CAYNMA010000060.1:0-14648 GCA_964398075.1 uncultured Bacteroides sp.
TTATCTATTGATAGGTGCGGTGATAGCGGTAGCGGTGATGATACTGCTCCCTAATGCCGGTGACTTCACTTTTGAGCAGAGTGCTTTCCTTGGTCTGAATGCCGCTATGTGGTTTGGTCTGTTCTCGCTGATGTTCCTCGATACCTCTATCAATATCGCTATGCAACCCTTCAAGATGATGGTTGGCGATATGGTGAACGAGGAGCAGAAGGGTACGGCTTACGCTATTCAGTCGGCACTTTGCAATGCAGGCTCGTTGGTAGGATACCTGTTCCCGATATTCTTTACTTGGATAGGCATAGCCAATACGGCAGCAGAGGGTGTGATACCTGATTCGGTTAAATGGTCGTTCTATGTAGGTGCGGCTATCCTTATATTATGTGTGTTGTATACTTTCTTTGCGGTTCGTGAGATGAATCCTGAGGAGTATGCCGAGTTTCACGGACTGAATAAGGGGAATGATTACGCAGCAGTGAAGACCGAGGAGACCGAAAAGAAGAATATTGTTCGTGCGTTTGTCACGATCGGTTTGGTGCAGTTCTTTTGCTGGGCAGCGTTTATGTATATGTGGACCTATTCGAACGGAGCCATTGCATCGCAATGCTTTGCGTGGGGTGGGGTGAACACGGCAGACGAGGCCTTTCAGGATGCAGGTAACTGGGTAGGAGTGGTGTTCGCTGTACAGGCAGTAGGTTCGTTGCTATGGGCGATGTTGTTGCCAATCTTGGAGAAACGGTTCACGAACAAGGGTGCTTATGCGCTGTCGCTTATTGTGGGAGCGATAGGTTTTGTGTCGATCTACTATGTGACCAACAAGTATATGTTGTTCATCAGTTATGCGTTGATAGGAGCGGCTTGGGCAGCGATGTTGGCTTTGCCGTTTACTCTATTCACGAATGCCATCTCGGGCAGTAAGTATATGGGGACATTGTTGGGATTGTTCAACTGCACGATCTGCTTGCCGCAGATTGTGGCAGCACTGCTCGGTGGCGTACTGCTGAAGTCGGTATGCAGCAATGCGCAAGTGGGAATGCTTGTGGTGGCCGGTGCGTTGTTGGCATTTGGGGCAGTGTCGGTACTATTTATTAAGGAGAAGAAAAACTAATCAATTATTCTAATATTATAAATCATGAATCAAAACACTTCTTTTAGTAGATTGCGTGGCGTGTTGCTCATGGCGCTGCTGTCGATCGGTATGACTGCGATGGCTCAGAAGGCTGTTACGGGTACTGTGTTGGATGCAGCGAGTGGCGAGCCGGTTATCGGTGCGAGTGTGTTGGAGAAAGGGACTACGAACGGTACGATTACCGATTTTGATGGTAATTTCTCCCTTCGTGTGGCACAGGACGCAACGCTGAGTATCTCATATATGGGATACAAGACGCAAGAGATAGCAGTTGCTAATCAGACTGTTATCAAGGTTCGTTTGGGTGAAGACAACGAGTTGTTGGACGAGGTAGTGGTAGTCGGTTATGGTGTGGTAAAGAAGAATGATGCCACAGGATCGGTGACTGCTATTAAGCCAGACGACATGAACAAAGGTTTGACGACAACGGCAACGGATATGTTGTCGGGTAAGATTGCCGGTGTAAACGTGACCTCATCGGGTGGTGAGCCAGGTGCTGGTGCGACCATTCGTATCCGTGGTGGTTCGTCGCTATCGGCAAGTAACGACCCATTGATAGTGATCGATGGATTGGCTATGGATAACAACGGTATTCAAGGTGTATCGAACCCATTGTCGATGGTAAACCCGAATGATATTGAGACTTTTACGGTATTGAAAGATGCATCGGCAACGGCCATCTATGGTAGCCGTGCAAGTAACGGTGTGATCATCATCACGACGAAGAAAGGTGCAGCAGGTAGCAAACCTAAGTTCAACTACGAGGGCAATGTGGGTGCCAACATCATCACGAAGCGTCTTGAGGTGATGAATGCCACGGAGTATAGAGACTATCTGACGAAGAACTCGGCCGTATATGGTGATGTAGCAGCCGGCTTAGGTTCGAACAACACCGATTGGCAGAAAGAGGTTACTCGAGTAGGTATCTCGACTGACCACAACTTCTCTATCACGGGTGGTACGAAGAACATGCCCTATCGTGCATCGTTGGGTTATACGCTTCAGAACGGTACTATCCTTGAGAGCCAGATGCAGCGTGTTACAGCCGCAGTCAACTTGAACCCATCGTTCTTTGATAAGCACTTGACATTCAACTTGAACGCTAAGGGTATGTTTATTGCCAACACTTATACCGATGGTGGTGGTGTTATTGGTTCGGCATTGGCATTTGACCCAACTCGTCCGATATATGACGATACGCACAAAGAGTATGGCGGATTCTATCAGACTGAGTCGGCAGTGAGCAGTCCATTTGATAGCAACTGGAACTATATGACAGATACGAATGTGCCTCAGAACCCAGTGGCTCAGGTGAAGAATAAAGACGATAAGTCGAAGGCTGGTTCGTTTGTTGGTAACTTGGAAGTAGACTATAAGATTCACGGTTTCGAGGACTTGCGTTTGCATGCAAACTTCGGTGCAGACTATAGTTATGGTAAGCAGCGCACTATTATCAGTCCGTATAGTTATAGCAACAACTATTATGGTTGGGACGGTACGACGCAGAAGACCAAATATAATTTGCAGTTCAATGCTTATGCACAGTATTACAAGGACTTCTCGGAGTCGCAGCACTTCGATGCTATGTTAGGTTACGAGTGGCAGCACTTCAAGAACTGGGGTAACACGATAGGTAGTGGATTCTATCAGTCGACCTATACCTCGGATGTGTCGTTGGCAGGTCAGCCGTACAACGCGTATGAGAGCAAGTGGGCGAGTGAGAGTTACTTGGTATCGTTCTTTGGTCGTGTGAACTGGGTAGGTTGGAATCAAGTGATGTTGACGGCAACGGTTCGTGGTGATGGTAGTAGCCGTTTTGCTTATCGCAATGCAGAGGGCAAGAACAAGCAGTGGGGCGTGTTCCCATCGGTTGCTCTCGGATGGAAGATCAAAGAGACTTTCTTCAAAGACAATAACACACTGAGTGAGTGGAAACTGCGTTTGGGTTATGGTATCACGGGTCAGCAAGATATAGGTCAAGGTGATTATCCCGCTTTGTTGCTCTATACCAAATCGGTAGAGCATGCAAGTTACTCCTTGGGTGAGATTGACGAGAACGGCAATTATATCTATTATGAGAGTTATCGTCCAGGTGCATACAACCAAGACCTTACATGGGAGCGCACGACGACCTACAATGCCGGTATGGATTTAGGTTTCTTGAACAACCGTGTATCTCTGTCGTTGGATTATTACTATCGTTTGACGAAGGACTTGATAGCGGTAGTGGATGTAGCAGCCGGCATGAACTTCTCGAACCAAGTGGTATCGAACATTGGTAGTTTGAGTAACCAAGGTGCAGAGTTGATGTTCAATGCAGTGGCAATAGACCGCAAGAACTTCAAGTGGGATATCGGCGTGAACGCCACCTACAATGTGAATAAGATAGAGTCGCTGACGACGGGTAGCAACGAGAACTACTATGTAGAGACCGGTGGCATCAGTTCGGGAACGGGTAACACGATACAGCGTCACAAACAGGGTTATGCTGCCAATACCTTCTGGGTATATCAGACCTATAAGACAGAGGATGGTTACTATGAGATAGTAAACCAGGATGGCGATAAGGATTCGAGAGGGAATGATATCATCGACGAGAACGACTTGGTACCCTTCCACAATCCGATGGCCCCTGTAACGCTTGGTTTCCAATCGAAGATGCAGTTCTACGGTTTCGACTTCAGTTTCTCGCTTCGTTCGAACATAGGCAACTATGTATACAACGATGTGGCAGCCGGTAAGATGAGTAGCCTTAGTACACCAGTTCGTTCGGGAGGTTACACAAACATCATCAAGGGAACGGAGAAGACTTATGCAGCCATCTCGGGTTCAAACACCGTATCGGCAAGTTCGAATGCGTATAAGATGGATATCTTTGTAGAGAACGCAAGTTTCATGCGTATCGACAATATCACCTTAGGTTATACCTTCGACAAGAATCCAAAGATTAACGCTCGTATCTACGCAACGGTAAGTAACCCAGTGGTGATCAGTCGTTATTCGGGACTTGACCCAGAGGTATATGGCGGTATAGACAACAATATCTATCCTCGTTCGCTATCAGGAATCATAGGTGTAAGTCTTCATTTCTAATAAAAAAGTACGATTATGAATACGACAATGAAAAAGTATATATCGATTGTATTGGCGCTGGTAGTACTGAGTATGACAGCGTGTGTGCAAGACTTAAGAGTAGAGTCGATAGACCCGAACACGAGTTCGTCGATCGATAAGCAGCAATTGTTTGTGAAGATCTATTCGACCTTAGCCTTGACGGGTCAGCAAGGTCCTTCGGGCAATGGTGATGTGGCTGGTGTGGATGAAGGAACGTCTTCGTTCTACCGTATGACCTATTCGTTGCAGGAGTTCCCCGCCGATCAGATCTATTGGATATGGCCGGATGTGGGTGTAGATGATGTACGTAAGATGTCGTGGACATCGAGTAATAGTCTTGTGAAGGGTCTTTACTCTCGTTTGTATTTCGATATCACGCTCTGCAACTTGTATCTTGACAACTATGCAGAGACGGCAACGAAAGAGGAGTTGGCAGAGGTTCGTTTTATCCGTGCGCTCAACTACTGGTATCTGTTGGATATGTTTGGCAATGTGCCATTCGTGGAGCATGCAGGTCAATCGGAACTGCCTGAGCAGATAGAGCGTCCAGACCTCTATCGTTGGTTGAAGAGCGAATTGAAGGACAATATTGCACCTAACCTTGCTCCTGCTAATCAGCGTATCAGTTACTACCGTATGGACCAAGCGGCTGCATGGTTATTGCTGAGTCGTCTGTGCTTGAATGCAGGTATATATGGTGTAGACCGCAATGGTGTTCAACAGATTTCGGACCTCACGGCAGAATATACGGATGCTGCATACTATGCTAATCAAGTGATGAACTCGGGTTATCAGTTGGCATCGGAGTATCGTTACCTCTTTATGGGTGATAATGATAACTTGAGCACAAAGAACGATGCTTACAAGGAGATTATCCTTCCTATCGGTCAGGATGGTGTACAGACACAGTCTTATGGAGGTTCGCTGTTCTTGATTGCATCGTGCTACACGGGTGGTATGCCTGCTTATGGTATCACGGAGAATTGGAAGTGTATTCGTTCTCGTGCTCAGTTGGTAGGTTTGTTCTGTGGCAGTAAGTTCCAGTCGCCAGTGGCAGACGCTATCACGACAGAGGCTGCTGCGAAGAAGGCTTATGGTGAGTATTTCGGTACAGCAACAGAGATAACGAAGGCAGCAAAGGACTCGCGTGCGATGTTCTGTAACTATAGCACAGACGGGTCGAACACCTATGTATGTCAGTTCTGGAAACAGAATACATCGGATGAGTTCCTTTCGGGTTGGGGTATCACTAAGTTCTCGAACTTGATGGCGGACACCAACCGTATTGCCAATGACACGAAGTATCCTGATATGGATGTGCCCTTGATGCGATTGGCAGAGGCATACTTGAACTATGCCGAGGCAGTGCTTCGTGGTGGAACGCAATGTGGTATATCGGTGGATGAGGCAGTGAATACTCTTCGTCGCCGTGCAGGAGCCGAGGAGAAGAGTGGTTGGAACATCACGGATACACCTCTTAAGGGATTGAATATCCTTGACGAGCGTGGTCGTGAGATGTATTCAGAGGGTCTGCGTCGTAGTGACCTTATCCGCTTTGGGTATTTTACAGGTCCGTACGCTCAGACGGGTTACCGTTGGGAGTATCGTGCAGGCGAGTTGCTTGGTATAAATGCTGCTCCTGAGGCACACCGTATTCTCTATCCATTGCCATTGAGTGAGGTGACTGCCAACCACAAGCTGAAACAGAACCCAGGCTATGAGGTTGAAAATTAAACTAACTAAAATATTTATTTAATCAACAAAATTAAAGTATTATGAAAAATCTAAAGTTTATGGCAGTTGCTATGGCTACTGCATTGGTATTTGTTGCTTGTAACAACAATAACGAGAAACAGGATGGTAATGAACCTACCATTAAGAGTAATGTTCCTGAGGTAGCCGCTACTGAAGGTGCTTATACAGTTGTTTGGAATGCAGTAGATTACAGCGATTGCAACGGATTGGTATTTGCAGGTAACTACAACAATTGGAGCACAGATGCCGCTAGCATGGCCGCATTTGAGAAGATTGATGGTTACACCAACTGGTACAAGGCAGTTATTACTCCAGCCGTTGAGATCACTCAATTGGAGGGTAAGCCATGTGCATTGGATGCAGATGGTAATTTCCCAAGCAGTTGGAACTATCAATGGATCGGTTCAGAGGAGCATCCTTGCGAGGTATTGAAGGGTGAGGTTACCTTCCAAGTAGAGTACTCCACAGAGACTAAGATGATTGTTCCACAGATTGGTACAGTAGTATATGTTCGCAGCTACGGCTTCAAGGAAGACCCATGTGTGGTAAATCCTGTATATGATGTAACATTCAATCTTACAGTTCAACAAGCACTTGACGATACTGTTACGGTATATGTAGTAGGTGATTTTGCAGAGAAGAGCTGGACAGTAGATGCTTACCCAATGGATCGTGTTGACGCTACTCACTTCAAGGCTACTGTTAAATCTGCTATCGGCAAGGAGTATAAGTATACAACTCAAGCTGCATGGGAATATGAGATGGTACCTGCTGCTCCTGAAGAAGGCAAAGATTGTTCAGAGAAACTTGAAGGTAACTTGAAGATTGCAGATGTTACAGTTAACGATGTAGTCTATGGTTTCGCAGGTATTAATGCTACTCTCTGCAAGGCAGAGGCTGTTGAAGGTATTATGTATATCAAATGCGATGCAGAAGGTTGGACATGGAAACAGATGACCAAGGCTGAAGATAAGGAAGTCTATACATTCGAGACAACTCTATTGGAATCAAGTCTTACAAAGCTTGGAGCAAACATCAATTCAGTTGAAAGCGATGATAATGCTACATGGTATCCATTGGAGAATACATTAGGTCTTCTAGCAGGTGATAAGGTTATCTATACCTACGATGCTACAGTAGACCCAGCAACTCTTACTGTTGCTAAGGCACAATAAAGGGTAATTGAATTAGTTTGTTTCGCATCACTGGTGTGATGCAAAGAGAGAGACTGCTCGTTGAGTGGTCTCTCTTTTTGTGAGCCTACCCATGATCCCGAACAATAACAATTAACTAGGCGACGACTGACGGCTAACGGACAGCAAGGGTTCTTTGGAAATATTATCAAATATTAGCCAAATATTCCACGCAACTGACAGAGATGTCCAAATATACGTGGTCAAAAAATATAAAAAAATATACTCCTTTAAAGTCCATTAAAGAACCATTAAAAACTTGGTTGAGAACGATTGTCACCAACGATAAATGATTTGTTGGAACAAATATAGTCAAGTATTATTCAAATATTCCATGGATTGGCTTGAGATGTTATCAAATATACCCATGTAGAGCGACTTCTATGAATACACCAGCCAAAACATAACTTATTCAGTCTATTCCTAACCGAATAGGCTGTTTTTTTTAGTATTCTCTATATGTGTGTTGACCCTCGTTGGAGTCACGATAAAGTCATTAACTTGATAAAAGTGCTATTCAACAACACTTTTATCAAGATAAAAATGCGCTATGATTACACTTTTATCAAGATAAGCTTGTTTTGGGCTGTTTTAAGATGGGCAAAGTGTAATTTGCAATGTTTAATTTGTAATTTGTAATCTGTAATTTTTAGTTGATAGCGACAGATTCGTTAAAAGGTTTGGCGAGGGGGAGATGGACATAGAAGGTGGTGCCTTTCTCGGAGGTGATGAAGGAGATGTCTCCGCCAGAGCCTTCTACGATGTTCTTTGAGATAGCCAGTCCGAGTCCCATACCTGTGCTTTTGGTTGTGAAGTTAGGTATAAACACTTTGTCTCGCACTTCGGGTGCGATGCCGCAACCGTTGTCGGAAACGGAAATCTCCACCTCTTTGGCGGTCTCTTTGAGAATGACGATGATGTCGCCACCTTCTTTGTCACCAATAGCTTGCAAGGCGTTCTTTATCAAGTTGTTGAATACTTGCGATATCTGCAACTCGTCGGTCATAGCCCATACGCCTGTCTCTGCACCCACATAACGAATAGGTACGGAGGCGTTGTTATTGCGGAAAAGGGTGATGACGGAGAACAGTTTGTTTGCCACATTGACGGGGACGATCTGTACCTCAGGCATCTTGGCAAATGATGAGAACGATGAGGCAATCTTTGAGAGGGTGTCGATCTGTTCGATGAGTGTGACACTCGACTTCTCGAAGTAGGCATTATATGGTTTGAAGTCCTCGGCATGTTCGCTTTCCGCCGACAGAACGCCAGTTTTCTCGAACGTTTTCTTGTGCAAGCGTTGCATCTGTTGGATGGTGAGTCGCATAGGGGTGAGGGAGTTGTTTATCTCGTGTGCTACTTGCCGAGCCATGGTTCGCCATGCAGATTCTCGTTCGGACTTTGCCAGTTTCTCGGTGGAGCGCTCCAACTCATCGACCATCTCATTGTAGCGTACAACCAACTGTCCGACTTCGTCGGGTTTGTCGTAGTTTAGACGGTTGTTGTGTTCGCCAATCTTGAAGTGTTTCATTTTATCTGCCAACGACGAGAGGGGTCGTGTGATACCTCTTGTCATGACGATGCTGAGCAAGAATGAGAGTAGGAAAGCGACCATGATAGGGGGAAGAAGCTTTGCGATGAACGAGTCGACTTCGGCGTCTACGGCTTCGGAACTGACATAGAGCGGCACGACGATGTAGCCTATCTGGAGGTAACTACCGTTGTATAACTCGGTGTATGCCGCCAGATAACTGAGGTCGCCGATATGCTCCTCTTGTATCACATTGGTGTTCTCGGAGAAGAACGGTAGCGGGTCGATGTGCCGAGAGAGTAAGCCATTGTGGAACATGTTCATAGCCGACGAACCCACGAGATTGCCTTCCATATCGTAGACATGAATATCGGTTTCGTAGGCAAGCGAGAGATCGCGCAGGTTGATGTTCATAGCGGGTTCGTTCATTGGTCCTAACGACATGGGCCAGAAGTATATCTCTTGCAGTGACTTCTGTATGTATCGTGTCTTTTCCTCCAATAGAGCCCGTTGGCGACCTTCGTAACGCTTTCGTACATGTCGGGCGGAGATGAGGAATATGTATAGTGAGTTGACTAAGATAAGCAGGAGAACCAGATACTGCAACTTGGTTCGCATGGTCATGCGTTTGAAGCCTCGATTGACGATGAGTCCGATGAGTGCCGCAACGCCTACTAATGAGAATAGAACGATGCTCAGAATTAGGTAGATACGCACATTACGGTGAGTCTCTTGTGTACCCACCTCTTTGTTTGGGTTGTCTTGCAGGGAGCGGTAAGAGAAGGTGTCGGAGAGTCGCAGGTCGGATGAAGGTTTCTCTTTGACGGTGCTGTTCTCGTTGGACATCCCGATAGAGAATAGATAGTGTCCATCGGCAGAGTTGATGGGGTACGTGCCGTTTTTCTTTATCTGCGTGATGATGCACTTGCTGGGCAGATGGAAGGGCTCGATGAAGTTATTGTGCAACTGCCGGTTCTCGATGGGGTAGTCGTATTTGATAGGGATGATGGTGAGTATGTTCATGTCGTTGAGGGCAGTCCAGTAGCAGATACAGTGTGCATTGTCGAACTTCTGGTAATACCAGCGGTTGTAGAACAGTACTTGCACTTCGGAACCAGCCAACCAGTTGTCGGACCAATAGACCATCTTGTGGCTATTGAAGACATAAAATAGTACGGAGGTGTTGTGTTGCGTCACTTCCCAGAGGGAGTCGATGGAGTTGCATTGCAACCGCTCAATGAAATCGACCGTCATCTGCTCTGCAACACGCTCTTGTGCGATGATGTCCTTCTGGAACTTCTTACGCTCGGCTGGAAAACGGTGACAACCGACACTGAGAAAGAGAGTGAGGAGCAAGAGAAGGGCGCACGGCGTGCGATGTATGATGCTTGATGTATGATGTGTCATGGGTTATGTGTGGTTTTGAAATCAGTTTGCAAATATATGACAAATTCTATACCTTTGCAAATCGTTTTGACGAACAAAAACGAATAAAAGTAAGATATGTTTTTTCAAGACTATATAACAAGCACTCTTGCCTCTACGATGCCGCTGCTGACGGCTTTATTGCTGGGATTGATGACGATCATTAGTCCTTGCCCTTTCTGTTCGAACATTGCTGCTATCTCTTTTATCGGCAAGGATGTGGACAGTAAACGCAAGGTGTTGCTCAACGGATTGATGTATGTATTGGGCAAGGTGGTGGCTTATACGGCACTGTGTGCGGTGTTTATCTTTGGTGCGCAGATAGAGGGTATTCAGCATTTCTTTGAGACCTACGGTGAGCCGTTGTTGGGTCCGTTTATGATTATCTGTGGACTGTTTATCCTCATCGGTGGGCATCATGAACAGCATCACCAGCACGAGCATGAAGGCGAGGAACATCATCATGGACTGAGTGGTCGTTTTGCGCGTATCACTGAGCGGGAACATCGTGTGCCCAACTGGTTGTGGTCGTTTGTCTTGGGGATAGTATTCTCGATGGCTTTTTGTCCGTATAGTGGTGTGCTATATTTCGGAATGCTTGTTCCGCTAACCATGGCGCAACCGGTGGTGTGGAGTTGGGCAATGCCTGTTGTCTTTGCCTTGGGTACGGGTATACCGGTTATCGTTATTGCCTGGTTGCTCTCGTATTCAGTGGCAACGATAGGTAAGATTAACCATAATATCCAGCACTTTGAGGTGTGGTTCCGTCGTATCTGTGCCGTGTTGTTTATTGGTATGGGTATCTATCTCTGTATCGGAATCTTTGGTTCGCATCATCATCACGAGCACGAACATCCCAATTTCTCCTATGTCATTTCGCTTTAAGCAGTTTGCTATTGAGGACTCTCGGTGTGCTATGAAGGTAGGCACGGATGGTGTCCTATTGGGCGCATGGGCAGAGGGAGATAACCCTTTGCGGATACTGGATATAGGTAGCGGCAGTGGGCTCATCTCGCTGATGCTGGCTCAACGCTTTGCGGAAGCCAAGGTTGTGGGGATTGATATCGACCAGCAAGCCGTGAAGCAGAGTCGGGAGAATGTCGTTCGTTCGCCTTTTACAGAACGGGTAGAGATACTGTGTACTTCGCTGCAGGATTATGCACCGGATGGGAAGTTCGATCTTATTGTGAGCAATCCTCCATATTTCCAACAGAGTCTGCAATGCCCTGATGCCCAGCGAACACTAGCGAGGCATACTCCTTCTTTATCCTATAACGACCTTCTGCATCATGCCGTGCGACTGCTCAGTGCGGACGGGTCTTTGCAACTCATCTTGCCGGCCCAAGAAGAGGAGTCGGTGGTGCGGTTGGCAAAGGAATATCACTTGCAATTGCAGCGTATATGCCGTGTGCAAGGACGAGAGAATAAGCCTGCGAAGCGTATACTATTACACTTTGTGCATGCTACTTCGGAGGGAGTTGAGCCAGAGGAATCAGGGCTTACGCTTGAGACGATGAATGGGCATCGCACAGATGCGTACCAATCTTTAGCCAAAGATTTCTACTTATAGATGCCATTCTACATGTAACTTTGTCCAGTGTTGTGGTTGGAGGATGCCGCCGTAGTCGTAATAGAGTTGGTTGGTCATATTCTGGCACTCGAGGGCAATCATGACGGATGGGTTTGCCCAATAAATCTTGCTGTCCAATAGTACAACCGGTTTATAGTCACATATATTGCTACCTCGGTCGGAGTAGGTGCCGTGTCGCTGTTGATAACACAAGCACCACGAAGCACCAAAGCCTTTCCAAATCTTATGCTCGATACGCAGTACTAACTTATGCCGCAGATAGTCTAAGGCATACTTACTGAGCAGTTCACCAGACTCTTTGTTGACATCGGTGAAGGAATAGGCGAGTTCCACCTTATGCAGGTAGTTGTATCCTTTTACACCCACAGCGGCTTCGGCTCCTGCCGCATTGACTCGGGTGTGGTTGACCGAGTTCCACTGCACGATAGAGTCGACAGCAGGCTTCACCCAATCGATGATGTTTCGTCCCCAACGGTAGTAACCCGAGGCGTTGGCATACCAGTGTGTGCCTTCATACTTGATGCCCAACTCGACTTGCAATGCTTGTTCGGGTTTGAGGTTTGGATTGGCTAACTGCACCTTGCTTTGGTAGTAAAGGTCGGTGTAGGTAGGCACACGGATAGCCCGATTGACATTGACGAACACTTTTCCGCCTTTGAGGAAAGCGTAGCCGATGTTCGCCCCGAGCGTCCAATCGTTTCCAAAGGAGGAGTTCCAAATACCGGCGGCACCGATGTTGGCTGTCCAGTTGCCGTAGTAGAGATATTGCTCGGCAAAGTAACGGATATTCACGCGGTTATGTTCGCCAAGGTTACTACTCTTGATATACTCATCTCGTACATCGATACCTGCTACGGTCTTGCCATACTGCTGGTTCCATCCGGCAGCCAAATGTGCTCCTGCGGAGTGTGTCCAATGGATATTGGCACCGGTATACCACGAAGGTGCTGCTACGCCATCGGCATCTTTGCCTTCACGATAGAGTTCGAACTTATCGTAGTGTGTGCGGTAATAGGCATTGGTCTCGATATAACACTTTTCCCACCGGCGGGTGTAAGAGACGGAGGTGAAGAACATGCGTGTGCCATCGAACTGATTGGGGTAGGTGAGGGAATAGAAACTATTGGCGCCTGCATCTTTCATCTGTGCACCAACTTGGATATTCAGGTTCTTCCAGCCGGTCTGCAGGAAGGCATTGGCGATGTGGTAGTCGGTGTTATCGGCATAACCGCTGCTGCGGTTGTAACTGAGGCTCGAGTTGATATACCAATCGTTATGCCGTATTCGAGTACTGAGCGATGGATTGAGCAGTCCATACTCGCCTACCGTGAGTGCAGCCTTGAGATGGTGTGGGGTGTTGGTATTACTATGGGTGATGATATTGATTGCACCCGAGAAAGCACCTAAGCCGTAGTTGGTGCCTTGCATTATCTCGATTCGTTCGATGAGAGAGACATCGATGGGTAGGTCGAGCGAGTAATGTCCGGTCTGCGGGTCGGTAAGGTCGACGCCGTTGACATAGACTTTTATCTGGTCTTGTGTGCCTCCACGTATGGAGAGGTCGGCTTGAACGCCCGAGGCGCCTCTTTCTCGCAGGTCGACACCTTGTGCCAACTGCAGGATATCCGCCACCGTATGAATAGGTAGGCGTGTGACCTCGTCGGAGGAGATGGTAGTGACTAATCGGAAGATATCCGAATGGAACTCAGAACGCTGTGCAACTACGCTTACTTCCGCAATCTGCAGTTGCCGCTCATCGATGCCTTCCGTGGGAGATTCTTCGTCTGCGTAGAGGGTGTTGACGCCCAAAAAGAGGGTGCATACCGCAATGGATATGCCCGACTTGAGCAGTTCCTTGTCGCAGATGAGTCGGCTGACATGACCGATGTTCACCACCTTATGCATCGAGTTGAACGCTGCATAGGACTTGCGAGCAAAGCGGCGGAAGCGGAAGGCAATTCTTTTAGTATATTGTTTTCTCATAACTCGTATCCATAGTGGCGTAGACGGGCATCTTTCTGTCGCCAGTCTTTGTCCACTTTGACAAACAACTCAAGGTAGATCTGTTTCTCGAAGAAAGCCTCGATGTCTTTGCGTGCCTCGATACCGACATGTTTGATAGAGGCTCCGCCTTTGCCGATGATGATACCTTTCTGCGAGTCTCGTTCCACATAGATGGTTGCTTTGATTCGTATCAGGTTCTCTTCTTCTTGGAAGGACTCAACCTCTACCTCGACAGAGTAGGGTATCTCTTTATCGTAATTGAGGAGAATCTTCTCGCGTATTATCTCGTTGACAAAGAAGCGTGCGGGCTTGTCGGTGAGTCGGTCTTTCTCGAAGTAGGGTGGGCATTCGGGCAATAACTCGATGATGCGTTGCATGAGGGTGTCGATACCAAACTTCTCTTTGGCGGAGATGGTAAATACCTCTGCTTGTGGCAGTTCTTTCTGCCAATAGTCGACTAGCCGCTCGAGTGTGTCTTGCGTGGTGAGGTCGATCTTGTTGATGACGAGCAGTATATGGGAGTGCATCTTGCGGACGCTATCGACAAAGTCGGCGTTCTTCTCGATGTTGTCTTGAATGTCAGTGATATAGAGCAACACATCGGCATCGGTGAGGGCAGAACGAGAGAAGTCGAGCATCTGTTCCTGCAGTTTGTAACTGGGTTTGAGTACGCCAGGTGTGTCGGAGAAGACGATCTGGTAGTCTTCGCCATTGACGATGCCCATGATACGATGGCGCGTGGTCTGTGCCTTCTGCGTGATGATGGACAGTTTCTCGCCTACTAAGGCGTTCATGAGCGTAGACTTGCCTACATTGGGGTTGCCTACTATATTTACAAAGCCGCTATGATGCATGATGTTGTTCTGTTAAGGGATGTCCTAAAAATTCCACGTTTCGTTATTTTGTTAC
>CAYNMA010000061.1:0-14337 GCA_964398075.1 uncultured Bacteroides sp.
TTTATTATTTTTTGACCACGTATTTCTAGACAACGTATTTTATGACCCATTCATGTCAATACGCCGTAGGCGTCCGTTCAAAACTCTTGACGTTGTCCTCATTTTGTCCATTCAAAAATTTATCGTACTTTTGCCCTCACTAATCATCACCCCTATGGAGAACCTACTTCGTACACTCAAAGAGCAATACCATGTCTCTTTCGCTCCCAACGAGGAGCAGCATCTCTTGTCACTTCAAGTCTCCGAACAAGCCAAGCAAGACCTCGCACAAGTCATCGATATCGTCGTTGCTGAGATGGGACTGAGCAAAGTCTCCGTCTTAGGCGTTCTCCTTCGTAATGTCGACCCAGACTCCCTCAAAGGCATCTACGATGAACAAGTCATTGCCATCGTCGAAGGACTCCATCGGGTTGACGAACTCTACAAAAAGAACAATAACGCACTCGAGACCGAGAACTTTCGCAAACTCCTCCTCTCTCTCGCACAAGATGTCCGAGTCGTGCTTATCATCATCGCCGACCGACTCGCCTTGATGCGCAAGATCAATGCACTCCCCGATTCCGAATATCGACGAGGCATCGCTCGGGAAACCGATTTCCTCTACGCTCCACTTGCTCACCGACTCGGTCTCTATGCCGTTAAGACGGAGTTAGAGGACCTCTCGCTCAAATACACCGACTATGCCACCTACAAAGACATCGCACACACGCTCAACGAGACCAAACGCCACCGTGATGCCTACATCGCTGCTTTCATCGCACCGCTCAAAGAGAAACTTGAAGGCATGGGATATAAGTTCACCATCAAAGGGCGAACCAAGTCCATCCACTCTATCTACAAAAAGATGCAGAAGCAGAATACCACCGTCGACCATATCTACGACCTATTCGCAATACGTATCATTCTCGACTCCGCTCCCGAGAAAGAGAAAGCCGAGTGTTGGCAGGTCTATTCCATCATCGCCGACATGTATCAGCCTAACCCCAAACGACTCCGTGACTGGCTCTCTATCCCTAAGTCCAATGGCTACGAGAGCCTACATACCACCGTCTTAGGTCCCGAAAACAAGTGGGTCGAGGTGCAGATTCGTACACGACGAATGGACGAGATTGCAGAGAAAGGTGTCGCCGCACACTGGAAATACAAAGGCATCAAAGCCGAATCAGGCATGGACGAGTTCCTTAAAGGCGTTCGAGAGATTCTCGAGAACCCTAATGTCGAGACCAAAGACGCCATCAACGACTTCCGACTCAACTTCTACGAGCAAGAGGTCTTTGTCTTCACGCCCAATGGCGACCTCTACAAACTGCCAAAAGGCGCTACCATACTCGACTTTGCCTTTGCCATCCATACCTCGCTCGGTAGCCACTGTGTAGGCGGAAAGATCAATGGACGCAATGTGCCTATTAAATATGTCCTGCGCAATGGCGACCAGATCGAGATTCTCACCTCGCCACAACAGAAACCCTCGCAAGCTTGGCTACAGATCGTATGCACCCCGAAGGCTCGTAACAAGGTTCGGCAGATGCTCAAAGAACTGGATAATAAGGATGCTGCCGAGGGTAAAGAACTGCTCGAACGTCGTTTCCGCAACTGGAAACTCGATTACGACGAGAGTCGGGTAGGGCGATTGGCTAAGAAACTCGGCTTCAAAGCCGTCACCAATTTCTATCAGGCACTCGCACAAGGCTCGGTCGACATCTTAGACATCAAAGAGTCCTATCTCGAACTCGAACGAGTCGACACCATGCAAGACCCCGCTGCTGTCGTATCGGCAGAGAACTTCACCGCTATGCCGCCGCAAGCCGAGAACGCCGCACGAGACGAGTTGGTCATCGATCGTGACCTCAAAAACATCGACTACAAACTCGCCAAGTGCTGCAACCCTATCTTCGGCGACGAAATATTTGGCTTTGTCAGCGTCACCAATGGCATCAAGATTCACCGTCGCAACTGCCCTAATGCCGAGCAGATGAAAGAACGCTTCCCTTACCGCATCGTACCGGCTCGATGGAGTGGGAAAGCCGTCGGACAACAATATCCTATCACGCTCCGTGTCGTAGGCAACGATGATATCGGCATCGTCACCAACATCACCTCTATCATCAATAAAGAGGCGGGCATGGCACTCCGAGCCATCTCTATCGATTCGCACGATGGACTATTCGAAGGACAACTCACCATCCTCGTCAGCGACATCAACCAATTGGAACAAATACAAAAGAAAATCGGACAAGTCAAAGGCGTTAAAAACGTTATTCGTGGATAAACGGTCTATAAAATCTCTAGTAGTTCGCTTATAGTTCGCTTATAGTTCTGAGGTAGTTCTGAGGTATTTCTGGGTAAGAATCAGGTAAGAGTTGGGTTATAACTAGCTGACTACTTAAAATCAATTTAAGAATTAGTCAAGAGAATTTTCGAACCACCTTCGAACCAGCTTCGAATCACCTTCGAACCACCTCAAAAAAAACAAAAATGCTGCCTTACATTAACATTTAACCCAATTCTATCCCACGCACAACGCTGTCCCCATCCAAAACAACCGATGAATGCGTAGACAATTTATGGTGAAATAGGCAACTTTTTGCCGAAAACAACCGATGAATAGGGCGATTACTTGTTTATGTACGAAAAACACATTACCTTTGTCGCACTAATTTACCTATCATGAAACATAAAGTACTCTTGTTGCTGTCTTTGATGTTCCTTGCTGGACAAAATCTAAACGCTGAGCAGCAACCAATACGTCTGGGAGCCAACATTGGCTACGGTTATAATTATACGTGGAACCACTATGCTTGGGTCGATATCGCAGCGTCACTCCCTATCAACACCTACTTCGAAATGGACGCTCTCGCCCAACTCAACATCGCTAATATCTACACCGTCTCCCTCGACATGAGACCAAAATTTCCGGTCAATGTAGGCGAAATCTTCCTCGAAACAAAACTCCTCTACCGTGCCGTCGTGCGTAATCGAATACACGACTTCACAGGCGGCTTCTCATTTGGTTACCGAATGGACTATATCTCCCTCCAACTGGGTATTGCAGGCCGCCTAATCGAAGACATGGATGTCGACTGGCACACCGAAAGCAGCATCGCTTTTGAACCTACCGTCCTCTATGGCGTCGAGGTCTTTGTAAGACCGCAGGCCAGTCCCTGGAACCTAAGTTTTGCGATTGCCAACTACGACAACTACCAAATGGAACGATTCTTCCAACCTCTCTTCATGATAAACAGTCGAGTCGACCTCAATAATAATATAAGGCTAAACATGGGCGTCGAGTGTAAGCCTACCGGAATGTTTCACTTAGATGCCAGTTTCTATGGCATACATGCTTTCGTAGGCCTCGCTTTTGCACTCGGACAAAATAAGTAATACAATCACAAAACCAATACAAAAGATACGATGAAAAGGGCATTTATATACATCTTTCCTCTCTTGCTCCTCGCAAGTTGTAACCCAAATCTGGACTTGGTCGGCATGTTCTACGGGCAAAGTCCTCGCTCCGACGAACGATTCACTACCTCACAAGCCTACAACGACTCCGCTCACTTCCAAAACATTGTCGTACCCAACGATAGTTATGTGGTCTATGTATGTACCGACCTCCACGTCGACTCCACCGCACGAAACATCAAGAAGTGGACTACCATCATGCGCAATGATTCGCTCTGCCAAGTAGGACTCATCCTCGGTGATATGATTAACGCCCAACACAACTTCCCACGGTTTATGCAGGCCATTGCTTACGATGCCCAAACGCAGAAATACAACCAACCTCTCTTCGGCACACCTGGTAACCACGACCTCTATTTCGGGCAATGGGATGAATACATCAGCAATTGGCACACCTCCTCATATTATTTCACAGTCCAGACTCCAAATGCCAAAGACCTTTACATCAGCCTCGATTCCGGTGACGGCACATTCGGACGCCTCCAACTAAACTGGTTCAAGAATACTATGGATACCCTCCTCGAGAACAACGATTTTCGACACATCGTCCTCTTTACCCATACCCACATGTTTAAGAGAGACGCCTCACAGGGACACACAAGTAATTTCTCGATGGAGGAAACCTACGAGGTAACACAACTGTTCGCTCAGTATGGCGTCGAACTATATCTCTCGGGACACGCCCACAGCCGCAATGTGATGACTTTCAAGAACGTCAAATATGTCATTGTCGATACTATGCAAGACCATGTAGACAATCCCTACTATCTTACGGCCAACGTTGCAGACGACATCGACCTTTCCTTCTTGGCACTCTAAAATATAGCTAAGATACATCAAAGCGAAACGCACCTAACCTCACGGTCGGGTGCGTTTCTGTAATCAATCAACAAACACTAAATCTTGAATCTATTCACTAATCTTTAAAACTAACCAATTTATCAAACTAATATCAAATTCATATCACTTCTCGGGTGCTGTATCAGCATCTTTGCTCCAATAGGGATTCTGATACAATGGGGAACTCTCTTTGTCTGAACCGTCCGACGAGGTTAGCAAGAACTCCTTTGCATTGATTGGATAGAGATAATGAGCCATCCTCCATGATAGTCCTTCATAACCTTGCTGCGAATCCACCATCCGATACGGACGAAACCACTCTGAGTCTGATGGCGACGATACATTAGCGTCCTTGCTACCATACTTGAAGGTTACTCCCACCGTGCCATCTGTATTAACCACCTTCGCATAGATGTTCTGCATACCTTTGCTCCATATATGTATTCCCTCCACTTGATAAGGCGTGGTGATCAATTGGTCCATACTACGCCAACGGATAAGGTCCATATAGCGAAGACCTTCTGCAAGCAATTCGCACCGTCTTTCGCGCCTAATATTGTAACGGGTTGCGTCAATCACCGCACCAGCGGTATAAGCACCCCAGTCATTCTTCGCCTCTTGAGACATGTCGGTCGCTGCTATCGTCTTATTGAAATCTTCGTCAACGCCTGCTCTCGCACGCAATAGTTTCCAGTAGGCTGTCGCATCACCGTCGAGGCTCCCATTACGCTCATAGCAGGCTTCAATGTAGTTCAGCAATGCCTCTGCAGAACGGAATACAACACAACCCGTAGTCGAACCCCTCTGTTGACACTGCTTCTGATATACCGAGTTGCCCTTACGAATAGAGTACCCCGTTGCATAAGTCTCAATAACACCGGTGAACTGAGGTACAGGCTCAATCTCTATGGCGTTGTTGCTCTCTGTGGTGGCATATACATAGTTATGCTGCCCTGGTTCCTTCAAGAAACAACTCAAACGAGTATCTCGATCTGTGCGAACAGCAACAAAACTGGTGTCCCCTTTGTACAAAGGACTGGCATAGATTGGCAGACCATCTTTCATTAAGTAGGAATCAACATAACCACGAGTCAATCCTGTGTTGTTATTACCACGCTGCGCATACATCACCACGCTGTGTCCAACCAAGTTTGGTCCATAAGGACACCAAAGAAGCACCTCCGTATTAGCGAACAAGTCCTCAGAAGCGAACATATCCATATAAGGGTTCGCTACATCGCTCTCGCTCTGCTGAACCGTTCCCGTGTTTTCGGTCAAGGTCGTACAACTCGCCACTGCCTTGGCTGCAACCATCGCTTGATCGAAAAACCAATTAGCCTCGTCTAACGCACTACCGTGAGGAAAATGATAGTTGGCATTGTACTCTTTCTGCATACCAGGCCAATCGTTCGTGCAAGGTACAAAGGCCGTTCCATCAAAGTTCTTCAACCAAGAACCCTCAAATAGGGCTACACGTGACTTGAGCAGTTGTGCCGCTGTAGCCGAGATGCGCGAGTTGACCATCTCAGTACCTGACATATACGAGATAGCAAGGTCAAGGTCTTGAAGTATGAAGCGGGCTACTGAGTCGCACGGTGCTCGTTTGCTTGCCTCTACAAGAGCCTCCTTACTGTCTGTGAGTGGCTCTGTAACGATAGGGTAGTCTCCAAACTTCTGCAAGAGTTGGAAATATTCATAAGCACGCAAGAAGTATATTTCCCCTATATAATGATCAATGTTCTCCTTCACACCGCTAATCTCACCGGCTTCGTAGCGTGGCAATACCTGCTGCAAGAACCAATTGCACTTGTATATATTGCTGAAACTATAACCTCCACCCGTTTGTGGAACTCGCCATAAACCGAGATACTTATCATCGGGCGCAGAGGCGTTAATCTGGTTATCTGTAGTAGCGTCCTTCTGGAAAAGACCGTAGTCATAACCGTCAGTGCTACTGCTACCGCCATGCGTAGGTAAAAACTCGGTATATCGACCATCCACAAAGGCTAACAGCGACGACTCTTTTGTGAAATAGTCCTCAGGTGAAACCGACGACAGCGGTTCTTTCGTCAACCAATCATTGCACCCTGTTAGGGTAATCATGCCGCATCCAATAAGAATAGCAAGCAATATCGATTTATTGTAAGTTTCCATAGTATCTTGATTATAATGTTATACTAAGACCAAATGAGTATTCTTTCGACAACGGGTATGCGTTACCATTATTACGCGTACGCCAGTCCTTTTCGGAGTTGTTATTACCACCGTCTATCGTCTCTGGGTCGAACATCGAAGCCAATTTAGTAGCCGTAAAGAGGTTCTCTGCAGAGAAGTAGATGCGCAGTTTCTGAACATGTATTTTCTGCATCCACTTGTCGGGTAGGGTATAACCTATCTGAAGGTTCTTCAGTCGGATATACGCAGCATTCTGCAAGTACCGTGTTTGTATCTGGTGGTTACGTCCGGACACTCCGTGTCCCTCACCGCCACGATCGAAAGAGGGACGAGGATAGTATGCATCACGATTAACATCCATGATACCTTGCTGAACCAATACACTGTTCTCGTCTCGCCAAAAGTCTAAGTGTTGAACAAGGGCAGCAGACCAAGTCGACTCCGTATTGGCACCCCAGAAGTAAGAAGAACCCTGCCAATAATCACGCTTCATCACGCCTTGGAAGAACAATCGTACATCGACACCTTTCCATGCTGCATTAAGGTCGATACCAAACTGGAAACGAGGCGTGCTATTACCTATCACCTTTAAGTCTCCATGGTTCTCCAAAGTACGGTCGCCTGCCGAGATACGACCATCACCATTAGTATCTTCGTACATTATATCACCTGCAGCCCAACCGGAACCCAGCGCCGACTGACCATCACGCATGCTCGATGGGAAATAGCCATTGGTGTTGAAGAAGTTTTCATCCAACTGGTCAAGATGAGCCTCCATCTCTGCATCCGTCTGCGCAATACCTATGGTGGTGTAGCCCCAGATCTGTCCAAGAGGTTGACCGGCAATGTATTGGTCAATCGAATTGGTCGTGTTGCTCGGGTAACGAGTCACATAAGTCATAGCGTCTGAGAGCAAGAACTTTGCCCCATAACTGAAGCCGTTCTTTCGTATGTCTTGCCAACCAATCTCAAACTCCCAACCACGCGTCTTTAAGTCGGTGTTGTTCGTCTTGGGTGCGGTGTAACCAAGAATAGAAGGCAACTCAGGAGCCGAACCCATCATATCAAGCGTGTAGCGAGTATAGTAGTCGAACGAACCAGTCAAGCGGTTGTTGAAGAATCCATAATCGAAACCGACATTCCAGTTACGCACTTTCTCCCATGTAAGGGTGGTCGAGATAGCCGTCGGCACACCAATAGTGGTGGTCAATGCACCGTTTTGCAACCATGTACCGCTGTTCACACTTGGCGAGAAGGTAAGATAAGTAGGATACCAACCATTGGTATTTTGATTACCTAACTCACCGTACGAAGCACGTAGTTTAAGATTGCTGGCGATGTGCTCATAAGGCTCCCAAAAACTCTCGCGCGCAATGTTCCAGCCAGCCGAAACAGATGGGTATAAGTTCCAACGCAGTTTCCCACGGTAACGAGAAGTACCGTCGTAGCGCAGGTTAAACTCAACCAAGTAACGACCCATATAATCGTAATTGATACGACCAAAGAAACCGGCAGTCGACCAAGAGTTGCGATTACCATAAGGACTCAAGTCCTTTTTCTCCCACGAGTTGGTGCTCTTGTTCCATACTAAGCCCGTCGTTAGGTCAATCTCGGGCAGCTCATCGAGCACCAATCCGTACGCCGTAATACCGCTCTGTTTCTGCCATAGGTTCTCCGCCTGAGCACCTAACATAAACGAGAAGTTGTGTGCATCATCAATGCTGAACGAGTATTGCGTGCGGATATTGGCTATCAAATAGTCTTCTTTGTACTTATTTTCCGTCACCGAAGTAGTAGCCTTATCCTTATCAATCGGCTGCCCATAGATGTCGCAGTTGTAGGTCGGCAAAGTATAGGAATAGACATCATACGTTTTAATCTTGTAGTTAAAATCCATGCTCGTGACCCAATTCTTGATCGGCTCGAGTGTGATACCTATCTGTTGGTAGATATTATCAGTAGTCTTATTGTACTTACCGCCTTGTATAAAATCTCGCCCAGGCCATGTTGCCGAATACAAGTTACCGTTATTATCATATAGAGGAAGGTTCGGCCAGTTTTGGCGAGCCAAGTTTTCGTATAAGCCATCATTCATAGCCGAGGGCTTATTGTAGTCCTCACGCAGGAAACGGATGGAGTAGTTCAACTTCAACCAACTCGTCAAAGCGGCTTGTAACTTACCCGTTGCACTATATCGCCGCAAGTATTCCTCGCCTAAGTTTAAAAGACCCTCCTGGTTCATGTAGTTCGCAGAGACATAGAAGTTCACCTTATCGTTGCCGCCACTTGCACTGAGGTTGTGCTCATGCGAGAAGTTATAGTTTTTGAAGAAAAGGTCATACCAATCGGTGTTGGCATTGGCAGTGGTGAAAGGGTCTTGCCATTGTGTGCCGCTGGTTGGCATAGCGAGGGTAGTAGTTATCTCGCCTCTCTGATAAGCAAGGATGCGCGCAAGAGTCTCGTCGGTAAAGATGATATCCGTCGTGTTATTCGATGTGTTTCGTGCTGCCTCATTATAATAGTTAGCAAAAGAGTAAGAGTCCATCTGTTGCATCTTGACGATAGGCGAACCCCAGCGGAAGTTATTGTTGTAGTTAATCTGCATCTTACCCGCCTTCCCACTCTTTGTCGTGACTAAGATAACACCAAACGGAGCACGAGAACCATAGATAGACGATGCTGCCGCATCTTTCAGTACGGAGATCGACTCGATATCCTGTGGGTTAACGGTATTCAAATCACCTTCCATACCGTCGATAAGCACAAGTGGACTGCCCGAAGAGCCCTCGCCAATGGTGGCTGTACCACGAATATTCATGTTTGGTGTCTTCTCGAGCGAACCGCTACTCTGCGTTATTTGCAGACCAGGTACAAGGCCTTGCAATGCCTGCGTAGCATTGGTTACAGGACGGAATTCGATGGCTTCAGCGTTGGTTACACCCACGGCACCGGTCAGGTTGACCTTCTTCTGAGTGCCATAACCCACTACAACCACTTCATCGAGGGCTTGCGTGTCCTCTCGAAGAGTCACTTTCACGTTGGTCTGTCCTTTCAAAGGAATCTCTTGGGTCGCATAACCCAAATAACTAATCACCAAGGTGGCTTGTGAGGACGCTTGCAACGAGAAGTTTCCATCAAAGTCGGTGATAGTACCCACGGTGGAGTTCTTAACTTGCACAGCCGCACCTATTATAGGTTCACCTGTCGCATCGATCACACTACCGTGAATGGCAGTTTGTGCATAAAGGAATGAAAAAGAGAGAAAGAAAGCACACACGGTGGTGAAAACTCTCTTGTCAATAGGAGAAACTCTTTTCATGGTAATTATTTAATGTTAATGTGTTTGTCTCAAATCGGAATATAGATATTCGTCATTGAGCGGTTATTTATCTAGGGTTAGATTTTTAAGGGATGTTCTAAAAATTCCACGTTTAACTATTTTATTACTAATTTGGATGTTTAATCACTTTTTGAGTGCTTTGTGTTTTTTATTTGCATCTGCTTGCCTTTCACTCAGTCACAATGCTCGCATTGCTCCTTCGTTCAAGCCAACCATCTACTAAATAAAAAATCACAAATCATCTCAAAAGCAATTTTTAGAACATCCCTCAATCATTTTTCACGCTGCAAAAGTAAGTGTAATAATTCAATGATTAAGGTGTTACAGCACGACTTTTTTCTATTTTTATTGAATAAGAAGAAAATCGGTAAATAATCGACCTTTTTCGTAATGGGGTTCAGAGAGCGTGCTTCTTGGTATGTATAATGCGAATTATACATTGTTATTCTCTTAAATTGTTGTAATTTTGCACGACCAATATATGTACTTATGAATGAGACTAATCAAGAGGACCTATACCCCCGAGAGGCGATTGTTTTACGTTACTTGCGCGAGCATGGTATCCCCTTTACATACTACCATCATCCCGAAGGCAAGACTATAGAACAAGCCATGCAGTGGTGGCACAACGACGGTAGTGTGCACTGCAAGAACCTATTCATGCGCAATCATAAAGGCAATCAGCACTATCTCATCTGTTTCGATAGTCAACAAGACTTGGCTATCCACGACCTCGAACAACGCCTCAAACAGCAACAGCAAGCCGCAGGAAAACCTGCCCCAGGCAAACTCTCGTTCGCCAGTCCCGAGAGGATGATGCGATATTTGGGTCTCGAACCTGGGAGCGTGAGTCCTTTCGGTCTAATCAATGATACGGACCATCATGTAATCCTCTTCTTAGATGCTAACTTGCAGAACGCTGACTCGTTGAGTTTTCATCCCAACGACTGCCGCAGCACTGTCGTCATTGCTCGCACCGACTTTGAACGCTACTTGCAATCTCTCCCCAACCAAGTCGAATGGATAACCCTCTATTAACCAATCAACCTCCCCCTCACAATACTACCCAAATAGACAATAAAAAAGAGAGCCTCCAAACAGGAGGCTCTCTTGGTTCAACTAACGAGTTAGTCTTTCGTTTTCTTCTTACTATCTTCCTTCACCAACGGCTTCAACTGTTGGTCGGTAAAACGATATTGAAGCATTCCTAGTTGTTGGTCGGGTAGGACTCGGACGCCATACCGTCGGCGCCATTGCCATTTAAGTGACCTTAACCAACCTTTTGATACATAAGCATACACATAAGGGTGTACGTACATGCAAATATGTTTACCAAATGTCTCGGTATAGACCTCAATCTCATCCTTCAACTGTGCAGTAAAGTCGAGCGAGGACTGTATCTTGCCTTTCCCTAAACACGTAGGGCAGACCTCTCGGATATCCACCTCCACCGCAGGGCGTACGCGCTGGCGGGTTATCTGCATTAGTCCGAACTTCGACAGAGGTAACACATTATGTTTGGCTCTGTCGTGTTTCATCATCTCCACCATATACTCATAGAGTTTCTGGCGATGTTCTGCACTTGCAAGGTCGATGAAGTCGATAATGATGATTCCACCTATGTCTCGCAACCGCAATTGGTGCACAATCTCTTCTGCTGCCAACATGTTGGCAGTAAAGGCATTTTCTTCTTGGTTGTCTCCTAGTTTCTTGCTACCGCTGTTCACGTCGATTGAGAACAAGGCTTCTGTGCGTTCAATGATGAGATAACCACCGCTCTTGAAACTAACCGTTCGACCCAGACCGGTCTTCATCTGACGGGTCACATTAAAGTGGTCGAAAATAGGCTGAGCCTCTCGGTATAAGTGAACAATCTTCGTGCATTCTGGGGCTATCAACTCAATGTAAGTCTTCACCTCGTTGTACACCTCTTCTTCGTTCACCTGAATACTCTCGAATGTCGGATTGAACACATCCCGAATGATGCCAATAGCCCGACCAATCTCCTCGGAAATGAGGTCCGCACCACTCTTGCCATAGAGTCGACCGACAGCCTCCTCCCAACGCTTATACAGCAAACGGAGTTCGCCATCGAGTTCTGCCACGCGTTTACCTTCTGCCACAGTACGAACAATCACGCCGTAATTGTTTGGCTTGATGCTCTGCACCAACTGCTTGAGGCGGCTGCGCTCAGACTCGGCTTTGATCTTGCCCGACACCATCACCTTTTCGGCAAAAGGGATAAACACAATGTTACGACCGGCTAACGATATCTCAGCCGTCAGACGAGGTCCTTTGGTGTTGATAGGTTCTTTCGATACCTGTACTAAGATTAGTTGCCCAACCGTCAGATAATCTTCTATCTTTCCTTCCTTGCCTACTTCGGGTAGTGCTTGAAACTTGCTCATGCTCGTCTTCTTGGGACCATTCTCCAAGACCGACTGCACATAGCCATTCAGTTTGTTAAATCCTGCACCTAAATCAAGATAGTGAAGAAAAGCGTCTTTCTCGTAGCCTACATCCACAAATGCCGCATTCAAAGACGGCATCACTTTCTTCACTTTGCCCAGATAGATATTGCCAACAGCGAAGGTCTTCTCCCGAGTGTATTGGTTGATTTCCTCTAATCGGCCATCTTCGAGCAAAGCGACAGATACGCCTGTAGACTGTACGTCTACTACTAATTCACTTTTCACTCTTCAATAAATTTACGATACTGCCACACATCGTTCAACGCCCGTACGATGCTGTCAAGGTCTTGTAAGATCACTTGACTGTTTCAGTATCAAAGTTTTGCTATCGAGATGTCGATAGCGTCGTATTCAACGAGAACAAACTTAAACTCGCACTATTCGCTTGAATTTAAGTTTGTTCTATTTTATTGCCGTCTTACTTCTTCTTATGACGGTTCTTACGCAAACGCTTTTTACGCTTGTGCGTAGACATCTTATGTCTCTTGTGCTTTTTTCCGTTTGGCATAATCCTTATTTTTTTAATGATTTAACGAATTCTTTCGACGGCTTGAAAGATGGGATGGTATGCTCTGGAACAACCAAAGAGGTTTTCTTAGAGATGTTACGAGCCACTTTCTCTTTACGTACTTTGGTGATGAACGAACCAAAGCCACGGAGATAAACAGCGTCTCCACCACATACACTGTCTTTCACATTTTGCATGAAAGACTCTACAATCTTCATTACAGTTACCTTGTCGTAACCTGTTTGAGCAGCAATTTGATTAACGAGTTCTGCTTTTGTCATTTTCTCTTATTTTTTAAATTATTACTATATTCTATTCTATCGCCTTCTCAAGCCACATTAATCGTGTTCTACCTCTTAGCGACAAATCGGCTGCAAAAGTACGCAAACATTTTGAATACCACAAACTTTTGGGCGAAAAAAGTGTTTCAAATTCTTTCTTTGCCTTTTTGAGGCTTGCTTTGCACGGTGTTGATATAACATTGCTTACCTTTGCTTTAAGATTTTCAATACAACGGAGACGAACATGAATATACAATACTTACAGCGGCAACTCATCGAGTGGTACGATGCCAATAAGCGTGTACTGCCATGGCGTGAGACAGTTGACCCATATTGTATTTGGGTGTCGGAGGTTATTCTGCAGCAAACTCGTGTGGCGCAAGGATTGGACTATTATCTCCGTTTCATAGATCGTTTTCCCACGGTGCAGAGTCTTGCCGAGGCGACAGAGGATGAGGTGCTACGTTATTGGCAAGGATTGGGTTACTATTCACGGGCACGGAACTTACACCGTGCTGCGCAACAAGTGGCGCAGTCGTCGGGGTTTGTAGGCGGCAAAGAAGCGCAGCAGATAGGTTCACAAGGGTCTGAATTGCCACAAGAGGTACAAGATAGTATCTTTCGTAACTTGCGTTCGATGGCTGGAGTAGGTGATTATACGGCGGGAGCCATTGCTTCGTTTGCCTTCAATCTACCTTATCCTGCGATGGATGGGAATGTCTATCGGGTGTTGGCTCGGTTGTTTGATAGTGATGTCGTGTTCGATACGAGTGCAGGAAAGAAGTGTTTTCATCAACTTGCCGAACAGGTGTTGGATAGAGAGAACTCTCGTTTGTTTAACTCGGCTATCATGGAGTTTGGTGCGCTCTATTGTACACCGCAAAGCCCTGACTGTGAGCATTGTGTGGTGCGAGAGTGCTGCTTGGCACAGCAACATCATACTGTAGAGTTCTTGCCGTTGCGTAAGCCTCGTACGGTCTTACGCAATCGTTATCTCAATTATACGATCTATCTCACGCCCGATAAGAGGACGCTGCTGCATCAGCGGCGGAAGAAGGATATATGGCAGCATCTGTATGAGTTTCCGCTGGTTGAAGCCGACCAACTGTTGCCGGTGGACGACGTTTGGCATTCGATTGACTTACTGCATGTCCTTTCGCATCAACGGCTGCATGCTCGATTTCATGTGGAGTATGTGGATAGACTGCCCTCGTTGCCGGATACTATTGAGGTGTCCTTGAACGATATAGACGATTATGC
>CAYNMA010000062.1:0-2899 GCA_964398075.1 uncultured Bacteroides sp.
CTTTCTGCCTGCTCACCACAGCAGAGACTCTCTTGTCTGCTACGGCATCATCCGGAACTCACACTGCGAGATACTATCCATCAGTTCGATGTAACACTACCTATCCCCGCGGCAACCGACACACTCTATCTGCCCATCGACTATTCCGATACCCCCTGCGACCACTACTGCGACTCGCTCCTACAAGCAGCACTGTCCACGCCCGCACAGGCACAGGCAGAACATGCACAGGCAACTCTCCAATACACCGACCGAACTCTTGCGCTTTCTGCTACACAACAGCCCGACACAGTCGTCGTCCAGCAGCAGGTGCGGGTGCCGGTAGTGGAATACATCGCCCAACCTGCACAGGAATCTACCGCACGCGCTTTCTTCCGTATATCCGGTATCATCGCATGGATTCTACTCGCTACCGCCATCATCATACGCATCGTCAAAATCTTTACATAAACACTATCAACTCTCAACTGCCCTCAACAACGCGTAACGCAAAACGAATAAACGCATAAACTAACATGAAATCCTCCACTCGTATAATCATCTCCGCAACAGTCATCTCGTCTGCAGTCGTGCTCACCGCACTCATCATCCTGCTCATCAGATACCTGCTCGCGCGGAGAGTAACAACTACAACTATGCAACAATTCTCTAACAACAATCTCCCAAGAGGTTACCGGAACAACAACCCGCTCAACATCCGCATATCCTCTGCTCACTGGCTCGGCAAAGTCGCTAACAACACCGACGGCGCTTTCGAGCAATTCTCTGACATCAAGTACGGATACCGTGCCGCCATCAAGACCATACAGACCTACATCAACAAGTACGGCTGCGACACCATACAGAAGATTATCTCACGATGGGCACCTGCCAACGAGAACAACACCACTGCCTATATCGCCAACGTTGCCAAACGCTCCGGTATCAGTGCCAACGCCACCATCGACCCGCACTCTGAGGAACAACTCACTAAGATAGTCTATGCCATGGCTATCTCTGAGAACGGTTCCAATCCACTCCCAGACCAATCCGACATCCAAGACGCGTGGGATATAGTATAACGAACAAGACCGCTCACTGGTATACAGCAGAGCGGTCTTGTTACCTATTATGTAGTGGAGAATGTCGGTGTTAATAATGTCCCTTCATCGATAAGATATAAACATCTTGCGCTTCATCATCTATACGGTACACGATACGATGCTCACTATTGATTCTGCGACTCCAATAGCCGGTCAGTTCAAAACGCAATGCTTCAACCTTGCCGGTACCTGTAGTCGGGTGCTCCTCTAACTCTCCAAGAAGTTTAGTAATCTTTTTGCAGATAGAAGCATCGCCCACCTTCTTAAAGTAGGCGATATCCTTCTGGGCTTGTGGGGAAAATTTTAGAGTATACGTAGTTACTTCCATACGTCTTGACTCTTTATAGCCTTGAACTTGCGCTTGTCTCCTGCATCGATAGACTTTATCTTTGCGACAAACTGCTTGTCGTATGGACTATCTTCTACTTTCAAAAAGTCCATAACTTTTAGAGCCTCCAATAACTGTGTAGCACGCCTATCTTTCGGATTGAAATATAGCGTACAAGCCTGTGTATGGGTCGCTGCTGTCTTTAATGTTGCCATAGTCTTCTGTCTTTGTAAGGTTCAACTTCTCTTTCTGCTTGCAAAATTACTGCTTTTCAATCATATATCCAAATAACGAACAAAAATTACTCAACAACCAATCAACGAGCGAAACGCAAACAACTTGAAACCTGCAACACAAAAACAACCTTCATCCTTGCACAACTCGCACAAACGCACTATCTTTGCACCCGAATAGAATATCATTTTTTGTCTTTTTGTTATTAGCCTGTTCGATTACTAAGGTACAAAATCTATCTTTTCTTCATTGGTGAAAAAGTGAACTCTCTCATCCGCCCAGTTCCACAAACAACCAGCCGCAAGTCCCCGCAGTGATGCGAGGACTTGTTGCTTCTACTACCCATAAAAAACAGAATAAAAAACATAAAACTTGCAATATTACAGAACTTTCCGTAATTTTGCAGCAAAATTCAAAAACTCCGCTTCTTATGCCACAACAGATAGATGGATATTGGAATATCATTCCAAAGATTAAAAAAGTGTCTTTCCCTGCTCGAGGTAAAATGGCAGTGCAATTAGAGGACGGCAGAGCAATTATAGTACCCCTATCTTCCTTCCCTTCAATAAAAAAAGTACCTGTCAAAGAACGCTCTAAGTGGTATCTGATAGGTGGTGGCGTAACATGGGATACCTGTCCCGAAGTAATACATATCGAGCAGATATTAGGCAACTACGCCAACTATAAACACAACTAACTAAAACTAACGTAATTATGGCAACTACAAGAAAGAAAGTGGCTACACGGAAGAAAAGTAGCAACAGACAGACGACTACCGATGTTATGCGGAGAATAAAACCGAGAGGATTATATGGATTATACAAAGGACAGATGACCTTGAACGGCACCAGTAACGAAGTCTTCAATTTAGGATTATGAAAAAGTACCTGTCAAAGAACGCTCTAAGTGGTATCTGATAGGTGGTGGCGTAACATGGGATACCTGTCCCGAAGTAATACATATCGAGCAGATATTAGGCAACTACGCCAACTATAAACACGACTAACCATACCTTACATATTAGGTATCTCTTACCGATTTTCCAACAGCCTGTTCCTGACCGAGCAGGCTGTTTTTCGCCGAAAAAGTTGTACCACCCAAAGTTGTACCCAGTTTTTGTACCTATTTTGTACCGCTGCAATGCAATGATACTCACGCACTTACACCACTTTTCGCAAAGGTGGTACAATGGTACAACTTTTTCCCCACTTTTAACCGCTGTAACTTTTTACTCTGTTTACTACGGAGTAGTAAC
>CAYNMA010000062.1:2999-14207 GCA_964398075.1 uncultured Bacteroides sp.
ATGAAAAATTTAGAAGTATGTGGCAAGCGATTGAGCGCTGCCGACTGTGCGAAAGCAGTCAGAAGATTCGCACGAATGTTTAACGACCTGCAGGATGCCGTAATCAAAGGCGACTGCGAGATGAACGATGAGCGTACCGTCGTACGCTTCGCCATTGAAGGACAAGCGGTAATATCTTTCACCATCGAGGGATGGAAAGAACCGGTAGACGACGGACAAGTAGAGTTATCATTCCCAGAGGAAGGAGGTGCGCTATGACACGCGAGTTGATGCTATCAGAGGTGCCTGCTGTACAGGAGTTCCTGCAGACGACAACAGGTGCAAGTGTGCTGAACCACTATGTCTGCCAGTTGCAGGAGGTGCACTTTATGCTCGGGCGCGTGTGTAACACTTGCCGAGACCATGAGTTGACGAAAGAAGAGCACTTGCTCAATGATGCCATGCAGCAGGTGGTGAGTCTCTACGAGGAGTTGCGCACATTAGAGCGTGCAACCAACGAGTACGAGATGGAGATGAGTTAGTAGCGGAGTAATCCGCTGTGATGAGAGAGACCTGCCCTGTTCTGGGTAGGTCTCTTTGTTAGAAGTCGTCTGCATCGGAGATAATCTTCACCATATTCGGGTCGTAGTGATTGGCGTAGCGCGTCGTCATAGCCAAATCGTGATGGTCGGCTGCCTGCATCACTGTCAGCGGGTCGACGCCGCTCTTTATCTTATCAAACATACCTGTATCTCTCAACGAGTATAACTGCATCTCATCGGGCAACTTCAGCATCTTACGCATCTTGTCCCACTGCTTCCGGAAAGCCTTATCCGATATGCTTTTCTCGTCAGGCGTCCACTTGCTGCCAAACAGGTAATCGCCCGACTTGCAGCATTGCACGTGTTCACTCAGGCGCTCTATCAGTTCTGCCGACAAAGGTGCATTCCGTGCGTGTCCGTTCTTTGTGATATTCTGCGGTAGTGCGATATATCCTTCTTTCAGGTGTAACATGTCGGTCGTAATGCGCGTAATCTCTATCGGTCGTATGAGCGAGGTATATACCAGTTCGCACACTATCACCATCTCCGGACGCTTGATATCGAAGTACAGACGTATGCGCGCGCGTTGTTCTTTTGGCACCAGTATACGGCGCTTCTCCTGTTTGCGCTTCGTCTTCATCAACTCAAAAGGATTCTCTTTGATATAGCACTTCTCCTTTGCCCATCCAAAGAAAGCACGCGTCATCTTGAGCATATTATTGTAGGTGTTCGGGTTGCTGTGTTCGTCATAGTACCAGTCCATATAACGCACCGCCATCGTGCGGTTGAAATACATCGCCTTACAGTTTGGGATGGTGGTATCAGCCCATCCTCCAAAGATATTGGCAAAACTTTTGTAACTGCGCATCGTCTCGGGCTTCAACTCCTTGCTCCGTTCCTTTACATATAGCGCGAGTACCTCACTAATCGGAGTGTAATAGCGGCTGTTCTCTGTTTCGCCGAAAGGTGTCCATCCACCAGCCAGTTTGGCGTTAACATCCTGTATCACTTCGTTTGCCCGCATCTTGAACTCCGTGAGCGTCCGGCAGTGTTTCTTTATCAGATTCATTTTGATACGATGGCGCTCCAACTTCCCGAGGTCGGGATTGAGTACATAGTACTCCACCTGCCAACTCTTGCCCGCGTGATGGAGCGTTGCGGGGAGATACCTGTGCAGATGAGAAGCCCGCTCCGACGATGGCAACTGCGGCTTGCGCTCGGTCTTGGCGACTGTCTTCTCTGTTGTCGTCTTACTGGTAGACGATTTGCGCTTTGTCTTGCGCTTGGATGATGGCTTTGATTCTTGTTTCTTGGAGGTGTTCCGCGCTGATGAGCGAGCAACATCCGACTCTTCCGTAACTGTTACGGACGCACAGGTGTCGGGTGTACTTGAAGATGGTACACTCTTTCGTAACTCAGGCTTGCTGTACTTTTTTGAAGGGAAAGACATTTTTTTTCTTCCGCTGACTACAACCCTTCGTCTTACTCGGTGTTTTCGCACGATGTAATTTTGAAGGAGATTGTAATGTCAATCGGATAGAAAAAACGGCGCGATTCAGACACGCACTTTTTGTTATTTTCGTATAACTTGCTGATTTTCAGCACTTGGGTGGAATGTGGGGCTCGAACCCACGACACTCGGAACCACAATCCGATGCTCTACCAACTGAGCTAAGACCACCATCTTATTGATACCCTTTCGGCGGACTCTCGAGTCCTTCTCTCAATTGCGGCTGCAAAGGTATGTCAAATTTTTGAATTATGCAAGAGTTTGGACGAAAAAATGTGTTCTGTGGGCAAAATTTCTTGTAAAGGCTTGTATACAAAGGGCCTCGCGAGAATGAGAGGGTGGGGAATAGTAAGGTCTGGCGAGGCGAGTTGAATATCTTCGTATAGTAAGATGTCAATGTCTATTATTCGGTCCTTGTATTCCCCGTTTGCCGATTTTTCAGTTCTACCAAGTTGCTGCTCAATCTGTTGTGTTGCATTCAACAACTGATGTGGCGATAAGGAGGTGTCAACGCATACAACAAGGTTGAGAAAAGTGTTTTGGGAGGTATAACCCCATGGCTCCGATTCCACTGTGCTCGATTGGCGCAAAATCGTTCCAACCCGCTCCTTGATTAGGGCAAGGCAGACTTCGATATTGTGCGTCTTATCTCCTAAGTTCGTCCCTATTCCGAGATACGCCTGCATTTCGTTATTGTCTTACTGCTGAAACTCGTTTTGGACAGTCGACCAAGTGACCGAGGCAATCTTTTGTATCGGCTCGTAGGCTATGCTTTGTTCCTGAAGTTCGGGCTTGAGAAAGTGAAACTGGTTATCAAGCAGACTGACACCGTTGAGTACGATGCTGACAATAAGCGCCCACTTGGCTGCACCGAAAATAGCACCTATCAGCCGATTGAGCCAACCCAACGAGATGGCTTTGAGAAACCGACTTATCAGTTTGCCTATCAAGTGCAACGTGAGAACGATAGCCGTGAATAGTATGAACCATGCTAATAGTTGACAAACCGATGGCGAGGCCGAGATATATTTGGCAAGCCAAAGAGCAAAGGCAGGCGCAAAGAGTTTTGTACCTATAATAGCGGCAATGAGCGCTACCAAGTTGGTTAGTTCCTGCACGAAACCTCGCATCAGTCCACGTATCAAGCCGTAGAAGATAGGAAGTAGTATGATAATGTCAATTACGTTCATATCGTACAAAACTCCCATATTCCCACAATAACTGCAGAAATATGGGAGTGAAGTGAAGGGATGTTTATTGTGCTACTACATATTCTTCCATTTCCCATGCTTCGCCTTCATTGTTGGTGAAGTGCATGAGGTCGTATCTCGATCGGAGTGTGATACTCCAATCCCACTTATCAGGTTCGTTACGACCATTGTCGGTGTAGTGCCCAAGAATACCTATCACATCACCTTTGTAGTCTGTTGTCGGAATCATGATGTGCGCAAACTTGGCATACTCACTCGTCGAGACCAAACTCGAATCTGTCGCATCGGTGATAATACGCCCTTGAGGATAGCCTACGTTGTTGGTCGTAGGAGCAAAGACGCAACTGTTACTGCTTGTTTCGGGGTCTTTGTTGTCGCAACCAGCCAATGTACCTTGATTCTCGTACATACCAGGTATCTCAGAATCACTCTTCTGAGCAAAGCATACATTCTTGATATAGACGAGTTTGCCGTCCATCTCATGATAACTCTCATCGTCGTCCGTAGTCGAGAGTATCTGCTTGAGAGTCAGCGTGTCGCATACAATAGCGCTCTTGTCGGGTACTCCAATAAGGGTCGTTGCCTTGTTGAACAGCGGTGCAGGAATACGACCAGGTGCCCAACCTACTTTCTGACTTGCGTTGCCAGCGTAGATATTGTCGTTGTAAGTAGGAACGCAGAGCTGTGGCTCGTTGGCATACTTACCAATGGCAAGACCGTTGACGCAGATCTGAATCATCTGACCGATAGCATATTGACCGCCCGCATTACTCTCATCAACCGACAAACGGAGCGTCTGCTGCTTGCCATTGACAACCTGTTGAATAACAAGCGACTTATAGAAGTTGCCATCATAATCCTCTGTGATAATTCGACCACGGATGTAAAGTCTTGGACCGTTCGTTGGAATAGTATCAATCGAGAACCAACCACGATTGTTCTTGGTGTAGTCGGTCGTATCAATCTGATATGCCTTGTTCGAATAGGTATAAGAACGCTCACGAACAGGGAACATAACACCGCATTTTGTCATACGCTTTGCCACAAACTCGTTGAGCGTGTATAAGGTGTCACCTTTTTGAATCATTTGGTCGGCAGCCTCCTCGGTGATAAACACCTGCTCTGGCTCAATAACATCGGGCTTGCAAGCCACTAAGGCAAGCACTGCGATTATATAAACTAGTTTTTTCATATCTCGATGTATGTTAGATGGTTAGAACTTATATGTTACGTTGAGGAAGAAGTTTGCACCCCATGCATAGTAGTACTTTGCAGGGAACTTGTAGACATTGTTGGTGATTGCCGAGTTCTCTGTCTGTTGAACCGATTGGCGAGGCAGACGAGCCTGTTGATAACCACCCGTCTTCATGTGCGTGTTGTTGGTCACATTGCTTACCGAGAGGTTAATAGAAAGCGATTGACGATTCTTCAAGTAGATCAGTTTACCTACCGATAAGTCAATCATGAAGCGGTTGTACCACTTGCTGTCGACAAGACTCTCTTGATCGGCTAATACGTTATATGGTGATTCTAACTCAGGAATACCATATTTGTCGTACACTACATTACCGTCAGCATCTTTCATCAAGAACGTCTGTGAAGCATTGCTTGGGTTAGGCACTGCATACGAACCGTTAACGCTTGTACCATCGGCACGCGTGTTGGTGTAAAGACCTTGCATACGGCGTGATGGTGCATAGTCGAGATAACTCCAATCGAAGTAAGAGATAGTGATGTCGGCAAACCACATCTTCGGGTGGAAGAACGAGAGTTTGAGTGAGGCATTGAGTTGTGGACCGTTAGCCACTTTCAATCCTTTGATAAGTACACTATCTTTCACTTCATAAAGTGCTCCCTTAGTAGCGTCCTCGGCAAGTGCCATACCGTTCTCTGCACTCGTTACAGAGTAGGCATTCGAGGTGTAGTGGTAGTCACCGATTGCCAACATAGGCGTAAGCGTGAAGTATGTACCCAACTTGAAGGCTGCTGCTGCTTCTATACCACGGTGAACACGATTGATACCTGTGATCGATTGGTTCACATATGTACGAGCCTCATCATCGTAGTAACCATTCAGTTCCGATCCGTTCCAGAAGTGGGTCTGGAAGGCTGTGATACGACCACGAACAATAGGGTAGTTGAACTCATAAGTGAGGTCATAACTTACCACCTTCTGCGAAGCAGCATAGAAGTCTTTGATGTTCTTTGCACGGTCGTGCGTGTAGATAGTGCTGATAGCACGGTCGTGAACACGCGGAGAGATATACGCATCGCGTGCCAATGGCGCACTCGTCTCGGCTAATGCATTGAGGCGTATCTGGTTACGACCATTAATCTTGTATGAAGCACCCAACTTGAACGACGGGTCCACAAAATTGTGTTGCCAACCATGATAGGTCGATAAGACTTGTCCATCACCATACATGATGTTCTTATATTCTCGTCCGAGATAATAGTACGAATCGTCAGGTTGCAGTTGAGCCAGATACCAAGCACGACCATTGAGCATACGAGTTGTACGGTTCATTCCCGTGTAGGTCAGTTTGAGCGCATAGTAGAAATCAACCGCGTTGAAGTTCCACTCGTTCTGTGCCCATGCAGCCACCTTAGCCATGTTGATGCGATAGTCATATCCAAAACGACCATTGGTGGTCACTACCTTATTCAAACCGTAGATATTGTTTTGCTTCACATACTCAATATCCGATTGCGACATGCCGATGTTCGATGCCAACTCTTTGAGGTCACGCTCAGCAAACGGGTCAATATCAATCCATTGATTACCGCCAAGAAGATCATCAACAGTCTTATAGTGAATACCTTGCGCAAACTTGCCTTCGAGACCTGCTGTTATCTTCAAGTGGTCAAACTGCGTATTGACATAATTGATGTTACCAATAGCTTCTTGAAGGTCGTTGTGGCGACGCTCCAACATATACTTGGCAGAACCTGTTGGGTCTACTATATTATTCTGATAGTTAGCCGCATAGAGGTTGTCCCAGTTGATTTGGGTAGTGCTGTTGTCACGGCTTGTCCACAGGTTGGTGAGAGTTGAATAGAGATTAGCATCAATCGAAGGACCGATATTGAGCGCATCGTTATAATCGCCTAACGAACGACCGTCCCAGTTGCCTGTACCTTGTTTGCCCGTAAAGGTTTGGTCGATGAAGTTACCTTGATTATTGATTTGTCCGTCCCAAAGGAAAGAGGGTAGGTTACGATAGTAATCCGGACGAGGGTCAGGCGCGTTATAGAAGGTCAATGCCGAATTGCTGTAGAAACTGTAGTGATAACCGAGTGCAACCTTGAGAGTCTGCTCGTTATCTATCTTCCACTCGTAGTCGATGATTGCCGTAGGGTCAAAACTCTTAACAATACGCGAGTTACGCACTTTGCCGTTTTGGTAGCCCCAATAAGGGTTGTAGTTGTTCGAACCTGTGAGGTTATACACTTCTTGTGTTACGGCTGCCGACTGACCACGCTCTGTTGGTGTACCAAAGGTGGTGATAGTCATCTTGTGGTCACCGCTCAACCAATGTTTCTCAGCGGTGAAGAAATAACCAAACGAGTTGTAACTGATACCCTCACCAATGATACCTTTGTTGTCGATATAAGGACTGTAGCGCCATGCTAACTGACCAGTGAATGCCCAACCGTTTTGGAGCATACCCGAGGAGTAGGTGGCGTTCGCACGAATCTTATAGTTTCGGTTCGTTCCTGCCAAACCTACTTTCCAACCTTGTGCATAGTTGCTTGCGTGCATGATGATGTTGGTTGCCTGACCCATACCACCATAAGTGAAACCGTTGGCTTCAATGCCGTTGACCACATCTTTGTTACGACTGGCATCGTTCAAACCACCAATCATTGAGTAACTGAATGTACCACGCTCTTGGCTGTTGAAGTTCAGTCCGTTGATGTAGGTCTGCTCATACTGCTGCTCATAACCTCGCTGACGATAGCGAACAGTCGACCATGCATACGAGGTGTTTTTGTTGAAGACATCCGTGCTTGCACTCGTGTTCGACGACATACTCTGTGAACGACCTTCATCGTCATTCAACTCGTTCTCCGAGAGTTGTAGTACAACTTCTTCGTGCAACTCCTGCTGAATATCGGCTTGCAGCGTCACTTCCCCAAGGTCGTTACTCGTGTTCTCTTGCAACTGAACGAGTTGTACTGTCGAGATGTAACCATCTGCCGAGATAACAACCTCCTCGGTGATAGGCTCCAAGTAAATCAGGGCAAACTCACCCTTAGGGTTCGTCGTCGTAGTGATGTTTTGGTTAGCAAGTAAGATTTTTGCCCCTGCAATAGGTGCTTTTGAGTCTTCCGCCAAAATGACTCCTCGCAGCGAGGTCTGCTGCGCAAAAGCCATAAACGAAAGAGTACTAGCCAACAGAATGGTAAGAATTCTACGCATGTGTTTGGTGTTTTTAATTGTTATAGTAAAGATTAGAACTCAGCACTTTTAGGTGTACGAGGGAACGGAATGACATCACGGATGTTTTGCATACCCGTCACAAAGAGCATCAGTCGCTCGAAACCTAATCCGAAACCTGCGTGTGGTGCAGCGCCAAATCGACGAGTATCCAAATACCACCACATATCCTTCATCGGTATATGACGGCGCTCAATCTCCGCATTGAGTTTGTCAAGACTCTCTTCACGAACCGAACCGCCGATTATCTCGCCAATCTGCGGGAATAGCACATCCGTACCTTGCACCGTCTTGTCGTCCTCGTTAATCTTCATGTAGAACGCCTTTATCTCTTTCGGATAATCCGTCATGATAACCGGCTTACCAAAGTGCTCCTCCACGAGATAACGCTCATGCTCCGAACTCAGGTCATCGCCCCAGTTGCATGGGAACTCAAACTTCTTACCGTTCTTGATGGCCTCTTGCAATATGTTGATACCTTCGGTGTAGGGTAGACGCACAAACTCGGTGTCGATAACCGATTGCAACCGTGCAATAAGACCCTTGTCGATATACTGATTTAGGAACTCAAGGTCGTCTTTGCAGTTATCAAGAGCCCATTTCACGCAGAACTTAATGAAGTCCTCCTCAAGGTCCATCAGTTCGGTCTTGTCGATAAAAGCAACCTCAGGCTCAATCATCCAAAACTCTGCCAAGTGACGAGGCGTATTCGAGTTCTCGGCACGGAATGTAGGACCAAAGGTGTAAATCTTACCCAAGGCCATGGCTCCTAACTCACCTTCCAACTGACCACTCACGGTGAGCGATGCCTGCTTGCCGAAGAAATCGTCGGAGTAATCAATATGCCCTTCCTCATCATATTTGAGGTTGTAGAGGTTCTTGGTCGTTACTTGGAACATCTGCCCTGCGCCCTCACAGTCCGATGCGGTGATGAGTGGCGTATGGAAGTAGAAATAGCCGTGCTCGTGGAAATAGGTATGGATAGCAATAGCCATGTTGTGGCGAATACGCAGAACAGCACCGAAAGTGTTCGTCCTTGGACGTAGATGCGCAATCGTGCGCAAGTATTCCATACTCAACCCCTTCTTTTGTAGTGGGTATTTCTCAGGGTCTGCTGTGCCATATACGACTAAGTTGGCGAGTTGAATCTCCACACTTTGACCTGCACCTTGACTCTCCACTAAGATACCATCTGCCGAGATACATGCACCCGTTGTAACAGGTTTAAGCATCTCCTCCGAGAACTTCGATAGGTCTACTACTATTTGGATATTCTTGATGGTGGAACCATCGTTCAGTGCGATAAAAGACACATTCTTGTTGCCTCGGCGGCTGCGCACCCAACCTCGTACATTGATTTCGGAACCAAAGTCGGTACGCTTAAGAGCGTCAATAATAACTGTTCTTTGCATTGTTTATTTTGCTATAAATCGATCTTGTCTATCTGTCTTTTTTGCGCGACAAAGATAGTAATAATTAGTTGATTTCAAAAGTCTTTGTGGCGTTTTCTGCTTTTTACACCGAAAACGCAGTCCTCACTCTCCTTTATCACCATAAAGAAGTTGCATCCCCATTGCCGAAAATCCCCCATCGTGATAGATGTTCTGCATCGTCACTTTGCGCGTGTAATCCGAGAATAGTACGGCACACATATTAGCGCAATCATCTGCTGTGGCATTGCCCAATGGCGATGTCTTGTCTGCAATTTCAAACCCATATCTGAAACTCTCAATCCCACTTCCTGCCGTTGTCAGTGTAGGCGACTGCGAGATAGTGTTGATGCGCACATGGCGTTTCCGCCCATATTCTGCACCGAAGTTGCGTGTTATCGACTCAAGCAACGCCTTCGCATCCGCCATGTCGTTGTAACCCATCACATGTCGTTGTGCGGCGATATAAGATAGGGCTACTACCGAACCATACTCGGCAATAGCATCCAACCGATAAGCCGTCTGCAGCATCTTATGGAAAGACACCGCCGATATGTCTAAGGTCTGATTGAACCAATTGTAATCGAGGTTATCGTAAGTGCGCTTACGACGCATGTTGAGCGACATCGCTACGGCATGCAGCACGAAGTCAATCTTTCCGCCTAACACCTCTTGCGCTTGCGTGAAGAGTTGCTCCAAATCGCTCAGATTGGTAGCATCCGCAGGAATAACAGTGGCATCAATGGTGGCTGCCAACTGCTGCAAAGTGCCCAAACGTAATGCCACAGGAGTGTTGGTGAGAACCAAGTCTGCACCTTCTTCATGACAACGCTTCGCAACAGCCCATGCTATCGACTGCTCATTCAAAGCGCCGAAGATGATTCCTCTCTTGCCTGCTAATAACTGGTGCTGCATCCCTTATCAATTATCAATCAGCAACTTTCAAACTGACGAAGGAAACGAGTATCGTTCTCGGAGAAGAGACGCAAGTCCTTCACACGATATTTGAGGTTCGTGATACGCTCTACACCCAATCCAAAGGCATAGCCCGACCACTCCTTGCTGTCTATTCCGCACGACTCCAATACATTCGGGTCTACCATGCCGCAACCCAATATCTCAACCCAACCTGTGCCTTTGCAGAATGCACATCCTTTGCCGCCGCAGATGTTACACGAGATATCCATCTCTGCCGATGGCTCTGTGAATGGGAAATAGGATGGACGAAGACGAATCTTGGTCTCGTTGCCAAACATCTCTTTGGCAAAGTAGAGCAACACTTGCTTGAGGTCTGCAAAAGAGACATCCTTGTCGATGTATAGTCCTTCTACTTGATGGAAGAAACAGTGTGCACGAGCCGAGATGGCTTCGTTGCGGTATACACGACCAGGACAAAGAACACGAATAGGGGGACGATTGCTCGTCATCACGCGCGTCTGCACCGAACTGGTGTGCGTACGAAGTAGTACATCAGTAGGCTTCTGAATACCTTGCTCTTTCTCAATGAAGAATGTGTCCTGCATATCACGCGCAGGGTGTTCGGGCGCAAAGTTAAGCATTCCAAACACATGCAAATCGTCTTCCACTTCAGGACCCTCGGCTACAGTGAATCCCACTCTCGAGAAGATGTCGATAATCTCTTCTTTCACAAGCGAGATAGGGTGACGAGTACCCAACTCTATAGGGTCTGGCGTACGAGTAAGGTCTTGCTTCTCGGCATGTTGTTTGTTCTCTTCAAACTGTTCTTTGAGAGCATCAAGACGCTGTTGCGCCATGTTCTTCAACTCATTGAGTTGCATGCCGATCTCTTTCTTCTGGTCGGCTTGTACATTACGGAATTCGCCAAAGAGAGCCGTTATCTCTCCTTTCTTACTGAGGTATTTGATACGAAGTGCTTCCAACTCCTCTGCGTTAGAGGCATGCATCTCCTGCACTTGTTTGAGCAAGTTCTCAATTTTCTCTTTCATTATATCGTGCGATAAATTTATCCGCGCAAAGGTACTCCTTTTTTTCTAAACTGACAAACACCAAGAGAAAATAGTTTAGGGATGTTCTAAAAATTGCTTTTGAGATGATTTGTGGAATTTTATTTAGT
>CAYNMA010000063.1:0-14182 GCA_964398075.1 uncultured Bacteroides sp.
GCCAACCATCTACTAAATAAAATTCCACAAATCATCTCAAAAGCAATTTTTAGACCATCCCTTAAAACAAATATTATCAAATATAAGCCAAATATTCCATGCTACTGACAGGGATGGTCAAATATACGTGGTCAAAAAATATAAAAAATGTACTCCATTAAAGCCCATTAAAGACCATTAAAGCCTATTAAAGACCATTAAAAGACCATTAAAAGAGCATTAAAAAGAACTCAAGACCGCGCTGCGTGCTAAAAGACAACGTACACAAGACAAAAAACTTAGGGTGTATGTGTTATCTTGTGAAGGCGACGGTGAGGATGAGGCGGTGGGAGGCGATATCTACGGCATTGGGAGTTGATTGCAGGACATGAGCATAGAAGTCGAGTTGCTCAAGGCGAAACTGATATGCGAGGTCGATATACCAACGGTTGGAACGATAGCCAAAACCGATACTGGCAAAGTGCGTACCGCGTGGATTAAAGAACTCGGTATCGGTGCGGGTATCATTATTGGCAGGCGTAAAAGAGAAGTCGGTCGCAGCGAAAGAGGAACGGAAAGCATAGCCTGTACGCAGGAACCAGTTGTTGTGTATGACACCTTCTGCTCCAATCTTTAAGGTATGTTCATAGGGCAGATAATTGCGCATGCGGCAACGAAGGTCGTATTCCATAGAGATGAGTCCTCGGGTAGAGAACTGGAAAGCAGCACCGAAGGTGGCACGCATAGGCATCATGTATCGGTCGATGGAGGTCGAATAGGTGGACGAGGCAACGCCATTGTACTGCACTAAGTTATCGACACGCAGGTAAGCGACCGTAGGCGATTGGAAGGAAGCACCCAAACGGAAGAACGACAATGGGCGATAGATTAGTCCAAGGGCAAGGTTTCCGCCGGTTCCCGTTGTGGAGACCGAGGTTGTATAACTATATCCCCCACCCTTGTTGAAGGACTCGGTATAGGCAACCGTTTTCTTGTGGGTTAAGGATAAGACATTGAGAGATAGACCGAAATAGAATCGATGGGAGATGTTCGCACCGTAAGCAAAGGTGAACTGATTGGCAGACCCTGTCTCTTTCACTCTTGTAGAGGAGAGAACCTGTTCGTTGTCCTCTAAGATAGAGTACCAGTTATTATCGAGATTGGTGGTATCGGGTTTGATTATCCCATTGTCGTAGCCCATGACAGAGAGCCAACCTATATTCACATCATCCCAAACATCATCGCCCGAAGCAAAGGAAGACGAAGGGAGTCCGTTGGTTAGACTGGCAATGAGGTCGGTCTGTGAGAGCAGCGAGGATACGGCTGCATTGTAGGAACGGTTGTAGGAACGTAGACGATGGTATTGTAGTACGAAGTTATGCCGCAGGAGCCCCGATTGCTTATCCTCGTAACCCGTACCGAAGACCCACGAGAACTGCGGCAGCGTGGCTGTGTTAGTCGCTAAGGGGGCTGCCGAGGAGTAACTACGGGAGTATTGGTCGTCGAGAGTGAAGGATATCTCTCGGTGTTGGAATAATCCTAAGGCAGCGGGGTTGTCGTTGATAGCCGATACATCGCCCCCTAAGGCAGTGAAGGCACCTGATAGACCGACATATCGGGCAGTGCCTGCAATGTCTTGCTGGGAGAGCAGGTATCGGTCGTAGTCTTGTGCGCTAACGGTAGCGAGAAGGCTGGCAGCAAGTAATATGCTCAATAGACGACGGCGCATAAAAGTACTATTCGAAGATTGGAGATGCCGTGTTGTGCATTGGCTGAACGGTATCGAGGGTATTGACCGTGACGGTATCGACGAAGACAAACTCCTTGATGTTCTTTGTGTCGTAGTATGGCTTTAGGGGTTGCGAAGTAGCATCTTGGGTTGTAAGTGAGGGGTAGTAGTATACATCGTCGATGTAGGAATCGTCGGCAAAGAGTGCGACGGTCAACAGACAAGCCAAGATGAAGAGTATTCGCCTCATTGATAGAGTGTATTGAGTGCTTTCGCCAACTGCAGTCCTGCGGTATAGAGACTGAGGTCTAAGTCGTGGCGGAAGTTATAGGCATAGTGGTAGTTATTGTTATCACCTCGCGCCTGATATTCGTAGATGCGCTGCTGACGGTCGTAGGTCAGGAAGAGACAGTCGAGCAGAGAGAGTTGCTGCAGTTGCTTCTTCTGCGCGCCGTAGGTATCGGTTAGGTAGGTGACATACTCGAGGTAGGTGTACTGCGTGTTGTCAATCAGCCAACGATCCCATACGGTATGTAGGTTGGTGCCACGCCCAAACCAACGCATCTGCACCTTGTTTCCACCTTTGTCGTCGGGATGACCTAAGTGCATAGGTTGGAACATGTCGCCGATGAGATGCACAACAAACTTGAGTGCGTCGGCATTGTTATTATCGGCTTGCAGAACACGGGTTAGACTGTCTAAGGCATAGAAAAGGTGTTCGCCTTGTGCCTTTGGGTTGTTGTATAGGTCCGTGATATCCTGCTTGCTTAGTCCTGCAGGGAGGTTCTGGAAGTGCCATCCGTAGGAGTGCGGGTAGATGGTGTCGGACTTTATCTCGTCAGCCCACGAGGCTTTGTAGACAATACCGCGCGTGCCTAAGATGTTGTCTACTTGCTTGCGCGCTTTCTTGGTGAGGTTTTGGTAAGCCACCTCAGCAACGATACGGTGTCCTACGGCATCCCACGCGTTGACCGTAAGGGTGCAGGTAAGCAATAGAACGAGGATGGATAGGCACTTAATTTGTTTCATTGGGGAGTCCTTTTAAGCATGAAAACCTATTATCTGTCGAACCTCTTCGATAGTCTTTTGGGCACTTGCGGTAGCCTGTTCAGCACCGTCACGCATCACTTTTTCGAGGTAAGCATCATCGTTGCGGAAAGCGACAATCTTCTCACGGATAGGCGCACAGAAAGCGTTGATGTCTTCAGCGAGTTGCTTCTTCATGTCGCCGTAACGGATAGACATGTCGTTGTACTTATCGTTGAAGTAAGAATAGGTATCGGGTGTGGATACTAACTCCATGAGGGTGAAGAGGTTCTGTATCACTTCGGGTTTCTCTTGATTAGGCATTGTAGGACCTGCATCGGTAACGGCTTTCATGACTTTCTGTCGGATGGTCTTCTCGTCGTCGCAGAGGTAGACGGCATTGCCTTCGCTCTTGCCCATCTTGCCCGTACCATTGAGTCCTGGTACTTTGACGGCTTTGTCGGACAGGTGGAACGACTCGGGTTCCTTGAAGTACTCCACGCCGTAGATACGGTTGAAGCGTCGTGCACAGAGTCGTGCCATCTCCATGTTCTGCTCTTGGTCTTTTCCCACAGGCACTTTGTCGGCACGGTGGACAAGGATATCGGCAGCCATGAGGGTTGGATAGGTCAACAGTCCGGCATTGACATTGTTGGGGTTCTGACGCACCTTCTCTTTGAATGAGGTAACTCGTTCAAGTTCACCGAGATAGGTGTTCATATTGAAATATAGGTACAACTCAAGGACTTGCTTGACATCGCTCTGCACATAGATAGGCGCTTTGTTAGGGTCGATGCCGCAAGCGAGGTACTCGGACAAGATTGTCTTTGCGGAGTTGCGTATGTTCTCTGGAGTAGGATGTGTGGTGAGAGAATGCCAATCGGCAATGAAAAAGAGGCATTGGTACTCGTCTTGCATCTTTACGAAACTCTTGACGGCACCGAAATAGTTGCCGAGATGCAGGTTACCTGTTGGGCGGATGCCCGAGATTACTTTCTCCATTATATTTTGTTGATTTTATATTATTCTACGTCTTCGTCGGGGATAGGAAGGGAACGTTTGATACGTTGGTCGAGAGCGGTAAGTGTCTCGGTCTTAGCGACGCCTGGAATCTCTTGTATCTTGGTATTGAGCAGTTCCAAGAGGTGTTGGTCGTTGTGCGCATAGAGTTTGATGAGCAACGAGAAGGCGCCTAAGGTGAATTGGCTTTCGACGACTTCGGGTATCTTATCGAGTTCGGCAGAGACGGATTTGTATTGGCTACCTTTCTCGAGAGTGATACCGACATAGGCGCACAACTGATATCCGAGGGTCTTAGGGTTGACGAAGTATCCCGAACCGACGATAACGCCCATATCGACCATGCGTTGGACACGCTGGTGCACGGCAGCACGCGAGACATTGCACATCTCGGCTACTTCACGAAAGGGTATTCGTGCGTTTTGTACGATTATTCGTAGGATCTTACGGTCTAACTCGTCAAGGACTTTCTCCATGGTTTATAAACAATTTAAGTTGTTAGTATTGTGGTTATTGCAAGTAATGGAGAGGATGTGTTTGTATCAATTTGCAAGCACTAGCTCCCAAATACGCTACAAAGGTACGACATTATTCTTAGTTGGACAAAGGTTTGAAAGAAAAATGCAAGACAAATGTAACTTTTGTCTGAAGCGAACGCTGACGGGGTTCCGTCTTAAGAATTTGGTTAAAATTCTTTAACGGCATTTTATCGGTCTTTCATGGTTAAAGTTTCGATTTTAGTAGGGCTCAAGATGGGGGTATTTAGGGGGTTCAGACGGTGAAAATGGGGTTTTGGAGGGTAAAAAGTGGTGTAGAGGCAGTCTGGAAGCGGCTTGAAACCCTTATGAAACAAGCATAAGGTAAGCTGTATCTACCGTGTATCTACCGTATATGTACCGTGTTTATTTCGTCATATCCCGCAGACAATCTCGGGGCAGACAGGGGGCATTTTCGGGGTGTTTTCGAGGCAAATTCGAGTTAGTTTTGGGAAGGTTTTGAGGTTGGTTGGAGATAGTTGGTTTTTAGACTTTTTGAGTTATATTCTTAGTTCTGTTAACATCAGTTTAAGGATGGGGTTATAGCAGCGAGTGGGTATTATATAAATAGTTGATAGAGTCGGTTTTGACGGCGGTGGTAATCGAAATATTAGGCAGGATTTGCGCATATTGAAAAGTATTTGTACCTTTGCGAGGTTAATTTGTTAGCTTGGATAGGTGTGTATCGATGCCATCAAACAAGCGATTGGACCGATAAATAAAAGCAAAAGAGATATGAAAAGAAAGGCTATGGTTATGCGTTCGACGGCGGCGGGAGTGCTGCTTGGTGCGCTATTGATGTTGCCGAGTTGCCGTGCAGATGTGGATCTATCGGACCTTGATCCCGAAGCACAGTTGCAGTTGGGTTTGGCATTGCCCGTTGGCGAACTGAAGATGACTATCAATGATTTCTTGAAAGGCGACTTGAAGGATATGGTGGGCGTCGACGAAGACGGGTTGCTGTTCTATGAAGATACCTTCTTGATTGAGAGGGACTTCCACAACATCGACCTTACGAAGTATATGACCAACACAAAGAAGCAGTTTAAGATTGGCGACGCTGTCCCTGCTTTGGTCGGTTACGCTATTCCGGCGGGCACTGAGGTGGTGCTCGAGTTTCCGATGTCGCTTGAGTTGAACGACGTGAACACTGCGCTTGACGACGAGCGGATAGACAGTATCTATATCCACGAGGCTCGGTTCTCGACGGTGCTGTCGTTGACGGACTTGGACTTGCCTTACGAGTCGATTGAGAAACTGGAGTTGGTGCTGGGCGATAATGTGCGCAGAGCGAACGGCAACACGGTGGAGATACCTCTGACGGGGGCTGGGTATGACGACAACATCGATATCTTGATTGACGAGTTTACCATCAACCTGATGAAGGACAAGACTCAAGACCCGAGCAGCAAGAATGTTATCAACGAGATGAACTTCCTGTTCCGCTTTACGATAAAGCCCGAGAAGGACATCCCTGTCTCGTCAAACTCATCGATTGACTATGACTTCAGGATTCAGTTCCTCGACTACAATGCGCTGTGGGGATTCTTCAAGCCGAGTAACTTGATGCACGACGCAGACAGTATCCATATAGCCGATGAATGGCCAGGTTGGACTTCGATACAGCGTTTCAACCTCAAGCTTGCCGAGCCGACTATCACTATTCATGCCACACAGGCGCTGGGTTGTCCGCTGACGGCTAACTTATCGTACTTCTATGTGAAGTCGGAAGAAGAGAACCGAACTGAGTACGCTACCTTTAATGGCAATCAGCGATATATATGGGCGATGCCGTTGTTCGTTGACCCACAGACAGCACCTATCGGCGAGACCGTGACGAATACCTTGGTGTTAGACCACACGGAGTCGAACGGCCGCATAGACAAGTTGTTTGACGTGCGTCCAGACGACATTGGGTATAAGTTCGAGATTATGATCAATCAGAGTTACTCTTCGACAGTGAAGCAGCACCGTTTGACTAAGAACACGAACATCGACCTCGAGGCTATCATTCACTTGCCGTTTATCTTCAACCCTGGCGTCGAGATAGAGTATAGCGACACGCTGAAGGATATCAATATCAGTCAGTCGAAGATTGACTCGATAATCGACAACTCGAAGGTAATCGACAGTGTTTATATCGACACGATTCGGTTGGTACTGATGGCAAAGAACACGATACCGTTCAATGTGCATCTCGGTTTCCGTTTCTTCACTGAGTCGGGGGAGGAGTTGCACTTCAAGAGCCTTGAGGAAGACGGTATGAACACCTTGATGATATCTGGTCCAACACGAATAGAGAATCGCGTGGTGATGGACCCAGGGTTGGACACCTTGGTGCTGCGCATTGGGCAAGACGAGTATGATAAGTTGGAGTCGCTGCGATATATCGTTTACTCGGCCTTCTTAGGCGAGAACACAACGAGCGTGCGGCTGCTTGACCGTTCCGACTTGCGTGTGAAGATTGGTCTGACTGCCGACGTAGATGCCTATCTACGCTTTGCGGCTGAAGAGGACGAAGATGAAGAGTAACCCGAACAGATTAAGACGATGAGAAAGAATAAGTTATATATAATTGCGTTGGCCTTAGTGAGTCTGTTCTCGATAGGGACGATGCGTGGTCAGCAGGTAAGCACCTTGTATTTCTTGGAGAATAGTCCGATGCGGCAATACATCAACCCTGCTTTTCAGCCAATCAGTAAGGTGTATGTGAGTCTGCCCGTGATAGGTTACACCTCGGTGTATGCAGGCAACAGTGCCTTGACGATGAAGGACCTTATCTATAAGCAGAACGGCAAGACGATGTGGTTCTTGAACTCGGATGCCGATAGGAGTCTGGTGCTCAACAAGTTGAAGAAAGGTTTAGGCGTGGACATCGATGCACAGATCAACCTACTCTCGTTCGGTTTTCAGATAAAAGATGCAGGGTATTTCCACTTCACGCTCAATGAGCGTATTGATGGCGGCGTGACATTACCTTACGGCTTGTTCGACTTTGCATTGGGTGGAGGTATGAAGGACCTGAATGGCGGGAATAACTACTATGACTTGAAGAAGTTGAATGTAGATATGTCGGTCTATACGGAACTGGGTGTGGGTTACTCGCATCAGATAAACGAACATTGGACCATTGGCGGTAAGTTGAAGTTCTTATACGGAACGGCGCATGTAGGGCTGAATAACAAGTCGCTTGGACTGAATGCAGCAGCCGACTCGTGGAGCATACAAGGCAACGGTTCGGTCAATGTGGCACTGCCTTTCGAGATGCCTGCAAGTCTCGACTATGAGGATTTGGAGGACTATTCGCCTGATGTCGATTTCAGTGATATAGAGTTCATTAAGTCGTTCTTGAAGCCACAAGGTTTGGGTGGAGCATTGGACTTTGGTGTTACCTACAAGCCTCACGAGATGGTGCAGTTGACGGCATCAGTGACCGACCTTGGGTTTATCCGTTGGAACAAAGGCATACGATATAACTACAAGATGGATGGCACCTACGATGGTGTGGGTGAGATTGCCTATGGCGACTATGTAGACGACGATGGTAACTTCGATACGGAACGTTTGGGCGATACCTTGTCGGCACGCATTGAGGATGTATACAAGACCGCCATGAAGACCGAGAGCAAGTCGACGGGCTTCACGAATATGCTGTCGCCTCGACTGAATATTGGCGTCGATGCTAACTTCTGGGACAACCGTGTAGGCGTGGGCGTCTATTCGAGAACAAAGTTCACGCCTGCGAAGGTATATGAGGAAGTGACTATTGGTGCTGCGTTCCGTCCGTTCCATTGGTTGCAGTTGGCGGCATCGTACTCGGTTATCAATGGCCGTGGCGGTAACATTGGTGCTGCATTGGGTATCGTGACCTACGAGGGCATCGGTATTACCTTGGTGGCTGATTATGTGCCATGCTATTATGCCTATTATCCAAAAGACGATAACGGTTCTATCAAGGAGATTCCTATTCCTTATAAGACCTCGGGACTGAATATTGCAGCAGGTATCAATATTGTTATTGGACATAAGAAAGATAAGGACAAAGATGGTGTGTTGGATAAGTTCGACCTGTGTCCTAACACGCCAAGACTTGTAACGGTTGACGAATATGGCTGTCCTATCGACTCCGATGGCGATGGCGTACCCGACTACTTAGACGAGTGTAACAATACGCCGACCGAGGCTTTTGGCTTGGTCGACGAGAAAGGTTGCCCTATCGACTCGGATGGCGATGGTGTTCCTGACTATAAGGATAAGTGCCCTAAGACGCCAAAGGCTTCAAAGGGAATGGTCGACGAGAATGGTTGTTCGACTGACTCAGATGGCGATGGTGTTCCCGATTATCTCGACGAGTGTCCTGGTACACCTGCCGAAGCAAAGGGTTATGTCGACGAGCGTGGTTGCTTATTGGATTCGGATAATGATGGCGTACCCGACTATGAAGATGAGTGCCCGAATACACCTACCGAGGCAAAGGGTTATATCGACGAGAAAGGTTGTCCGTTAGACAGTGATGGTGATGGCGTACCCGATTATCTTGACGAGTGCAACGACACCAAGAAAGAGGAGAAAGCGTATGTCAATGCCCATGGTTGCATCGACGATTCCGATGGCGATGGTGTACCTGACTATTGCGATAAGTGTCCGACTGTGGCTGGAGATAAAGACAATGACGGTTGCCCCGTGATAAAGAAGGATATCCACAACCTACTCACAAAGGCTATGCAAGGTATTCAGTTTGAGACAGGTAAGGCAACTATCAAGAAGGCATCGTACCCGTTGCTCGACCAGATTGCCAAGACCTTTATAGAGAACCCTGAGTATCAGATTGAGGTGCAAGGTCATACCGATAATGTGGGTAATGCGAAGGCAAACTTAGAACTGTCGGCGCATCGTGCACAAGCCGTGAAGGATTATCTCGTGAAGGCAGGCGTAGAAGAGAGTCGTCTGACCGCCAATGGATACGGCGATACACAACCCAAAGAGAGCAACGCTACCGCCAAAGGTAGAAAAGCGAACCGCCGAGTAGAGTTCATCATTTCGTTTGAGGAAGTCACACACGAAGAGATACGTCTCGACTCTGACGCTTCAGCCATAGAGGCTATGCAAGGCGATTCGATACAATAATAGAACCTCTAATACTAATACGATATGAAGATACATCCGATTATAGCAGCAGCGATGGTTGTAGGTCTATGCGCTTGCAACAAAGGCACAGAGGAGATGACCGCCTTGCAGAAAGCAATGGTGGCTGACCCTATACAACCTATTCATCTTGCAGCAGATACTACGCATATTCTGCTTGCCGATTATGTGCCGACACTCAATCCAAAAGATTGGGATATGGCCTATTTCGATGTATCTGAGATTTGCGACTTTGGCGAGGAAGAGACGCTGATGCTCATGGAAGACACGAGCAACTATGTCCCTACCCTTACCTTGGCCAAAGACTATAAGGACTATCTGAGTATCGTGGCACTGCCTGCATTGCCTCGTAAGTGCGGATTGGTCAGCACCGGTTGCACAAAGAACAGCATCTCGTTTGCGTTCAAAGAGGAACCTAAGAACCCGAACTTCACCATCTTATGGCAGAACATACAGATTCAACTGCCTGAGATAGAGGAGACTGCAAGTGGTTATACCTTTATTATCCCTTCGGAGTATAAGAAGAAAGGACGGAGTTTTATTCGCATCTATGCTGCCGACGACAACTATCTCTACAACGACTTGCTCATTCCGTTAGAGGACATGAAGCCTATCACCTCGGCAAAAGACTTGACTCGCCACGACCATCATGCGCAGGTTTTGTACTCACTGATGCTTGACCGTTTCTATGACGGTAACAGCAATAATAACAAGAAGTTACACACGCCTGAGGTGCTGGATATTGTTGACTATCAAGGTGGCGACATTGCCGGTGTGACACAAAAGATTGAAGACGGTTTCTTCGAGAGTTTAGGTATCAATACTATATGGATATCGCCTATCACACAGAACCCGTGGGACGCGTGGGGCTACTACTCGTTCAAAGGCGAGCCTTGTAAATACAAAGACATCAATGGCAATCAGCCTACCTACACGAAATTCTCGGCATATCACGGCTATTGGCCTATCTATCTGACGGCTATCGACCAGCGTCTAGGTACCGACGAAGAGTTCAAGACCTTGCTTGCAACGGCCCATAAGCACAATATCAATGTGATACTTGACTATGTGGCAAACCATATGCATATCAAGTCCCCTACCCTACAGCAACATCCCGATTGGGAGACCGATTCGATATTGCCCGACGGTAGGCGTAACTTCGAGTTGTGGGATGAACAACGCTTGACCACTTGGTTCGACTCGCATATCCCATCGCTTGACCTCGAACGAGAAGAGGTGTATATGCCGCTCACCGACTCTGCATTGTATTGGTTGGAGAACTACGACTTAGACGGATTCCGTCACGACGCTTGCAAGCATATACCCGAGTGCTATTGGCGTACGCTCACGCAGAAGATAAAGACGAGGATGCCCGACCGAGATATATGGATGATAGGCGAGACCTATGGGTCAACAGAACTCATCTCGTCGTATGTAAAGACAGGTATGCTCGATGCGCAGTTCGACTTCAATATCTACCACACCGCCATCGATGTGTTCGGTCGTGACGATGATATGCATCGACTATCAAAGGTCATCGACGAGAGTCTATCGGCTTATGGGTCGCACCACACCATGGGCAACATCTCAGGCAACCATGATAAGGCACGTTTTATCTCCCTCGCAGGAGGTGCCTTGAGTTGGGACGAAGATGCCAAAGAGGCAGGTTGGACTCGCAATGTAGGTGTGGGTGACACGGCTGCGGCTTACCGCAAAGCCATTCTGCTTGAGGTGCTGAACCTCACCTTGCCTGGTGTACCTTGTATCTATCAGGGCGATGAGTATGCCGAAGCAGGAGCCAACGACCCCGACAATAGGCATTGGGTGCGCTTCGATGGATATAACGAACAAGAGCAAGACTTCCTTTCACAAGTGAAGGAACTGATTCATTTGCGCAGAAGTAATCTGGCGCTCATCTACGGCGATTATATTCCTCAATATGTGGATAACGATGTGCTTTGTTTTGATAGAGAATATATGGGAGAACGAGTTCGTGTGGTCATCAACAAAGCCGACGAGAAAAAGCATATTGATAGTCTAGACCTTGATATTGAACCTATTTCATACCAAATAATACAATGAAACATTCCCTTTTAGCGTCGGCAATGTGCATTTTGCTATTTGCCTCGTGTAATACCCAAGTGAAAGAAGAAGAACCTATCCCCGTAGGCGGTTTTGCAAAAGGTGCCGACATCAGTTGGCTCACAGAGCAAGAGAGCGATGGCATAAAGTTCTACGACGACAATGGCAAAGAAGCCGATTGCGTAGCATTGCTCAAGGCTTGCGGCATGAACTCCGTTCGTCTACGTGTGTGGGTGAATCATAGCACCGGTTGGTGCAACAAAGCCGATGTCTTAGAGAAAGCAAAACGGGCTTACGCACAACGGCAACGACTGATGATCGATTTTCACTATTCCGACTTCTTCTGTGACCCAGGGAAACAAGATATTCCTGCCGCATGGGAGAGTTATGATATCGACCAAATGTGCGACGCCGTTGCCAAACACACAAAGGATATCCTACAAGCAATCAAAGACTTAGGTATCACACCCGAGTGGGTACAAGTAGGCAATGAGACCACCAACGGTATGCTGTGGTCTATGGGTAAGTTGTGGGACGACAATGGCGATATCGACCAAGGTTGGCAACACTATGTGCGCCTGTCCAACAGTGGCTATAACGCTGTGAAAGAGGTCTTTCCTGAGGCAAAAGTGGTGATACATATCGACAATGCCTACGAGAGCCGTTCTTGGTGGTATAAGAAGTTTGCTTCATTAGGCGGCAAGTGCGATGTCATCGGATTGAGTCATTATCCACAAGCCAACAGCAGCAAGACTTGGAGCGAGATGAACAGCCTTTGCGCCACCGATGTCAGTCAATTGGCACAGAACATCCACAAACCCATCATCATTGCCGAGGTAGGAACGAAGTCATCTAATCAGCCATTGGCAGCGAAAGTGATGAACGACTTCATTGAGAAAGTTTGCTCCATAGACAGTTGCGTGGGTGTATTCTATTGGGAACCACAAGTGTATGGCGGTTGGAAACCGGCTGAATACACCACCCTCGGTTGGGGCGCTTACGATATGGGGGCTTTCCAGTCAACTGGACAAGTGTCTGAGGCACTGAAACTGCTGTTTGCTATTGATAAATAAAGAACTATAACATGGGTATATTCTCGCTGTTTTCAAAGGAAAAGAAAGAGACATTAGACAATGGACTCGCCAAGACCAAAGAGTCGGTCCTGCAGAAACTGTCTCGCTCGATTATAGGCAAATCGAAGATAGACGACGATGTGTTGGATAATCTTGAAGAGGTTTTGGTCACCTCCGACGTGGGTGTAGAGACCACCCTTCGCATCATCGACCGTATTCAGAAACGCGTAGCACGAGATAAGTATCTCGGCACCGACGAACTGAACCAGATACTGCTTGAGGAGATAACTTCGCTCTTGCAGGAGAACAACACGGGCGCTAACCAAGACTTCTCGGCAGAACTGCCGTGCAAGCCGTATGTGATTATGGTTGTGGGCGTTAATGGTGTAGGCAAGACAACAACCATCGGTAAGTTGGCATACCAATACAAAGAAGCCGGCAAGAAAGTATATCTTGGCGCAGCCGACACCTTCCGTGCCGCAGCCGTTGAACAGTTGTGCATCTGGGGCGAACGCATAGGCGTACCCGTAGTGAAACAAAACATGGGCAGCGACCCTGCATCCGTGGCATACGACACCTTGCAGTCCGCCAAAGCCAACGATGCCGATGTCGTGCTAATCGATACCGCAGGGCGTCTGCACAACAAAGTCAACCTGATGAACGAGTTGACCAAGATAAAGAATGTGATGCAGAAGGTTGTACCCGATGCTCCGCACGAAGTCATGCTCGTCTTAGACGGTAGCACAGGGCAGAACGCTTTTGAACAAGCCAAACAGTTTACACAAGCCACACAAGTGACCTCACTTGCCATCACGAAACTTGACGGTACCGCCAAAGGAGGCGTCGTGATTGGCATATCCGACCAGTTCAAGATACCCGTGAAGTACATCGGATTAGGTGAGAAAATGACTGACCTACAAGTCTTTGACAAGGAAGAGTTTGTGAAATCACTACTCCAATCCGCCACCAATTAAAAATTACAAATTAAACATTAAAAATTGACCATTATGAAAAAGGAGTCCTTAATCGTACTTATTCTCTGTACATTACTGTTTGTGGGATGCGCCACAGCCGAAGAACGCAGAGTAAAGAGTCTGCAAGAGTTCACCGAGGAACTGCAACAGAACTACAGTAAGTATACCGAAGAGCAATGGGAAGCGGCTGCAACAGAATATGAAACCATCACAGACGCACTCCAAAAAGGGCGTTACACCGATGAAGAACGTCGAGAGATAGGTCGACTGAAAGGTCAGTGCCTCGCTATCTTCACCCAATATGCCGTGGGTATGTATCAACAGAAACTTGAAAACGCCACCAATGAACTCCAAGGCGTACTCGAAGGCTTCATGAATGCCTTCAATTCAAGCAGCAATACCGAAGAGGAACAATAGGTTTCTAGAAATTCTAGGACTTCTATATTTTCTAGAACTTCTAGGACAACAAGTCAATGAGCAATCTATTCGGTCATACTGAGATAAAAAAGGAGAGAACCCTTAACGAGTTCTCTCCACAACACCATGTTTATACACCCACTTTGTTACCCAAACATTCACTCTTCAGAGCCACTGGGCGGACTCGAACCGCCGACCCAC
>CAYNMA010000064.1:0-13919 GCA_964398075.1 uncultured Bacteroides sp.
CGTACTCGCAAATTCTTTCGTAATGTTTAATGTTCTAATGTTTAATTTTTAATTGCTGAGGTCGACGGCGTAGTAAGCAACACGACCATTGGAGTTGACGCCAACGAGAAAGAGAACCTTCTCTTGTTCGTTTGCTTGCAGAGCATCGTTCAATGCTTGCGTTAGGTCGTCGACAGTGCGCATGGTGCGGTTGTTTACCTTGAGTATGATGAAGCCGTTCGGTACTCCTGCGGCTTTCAGTTTACCGTTCTTGAGTGAGGTGACCTGAATGCCATAGTTGATATGCAGTTGCTGTTTGGTGGCGCTACTTATCTCCTTAAACTGGGCACCTAAGACGGATAGGTCTTCAGATTTCTGCACGAGTCCTAATCCACCACTGCGGTTGGTCAGTTCAGCATTGACGACTTCCTCTTTTCCGCCACGCAGGAGCGTTACGGCTACCTTATCGCCAGGGCGATGCCGTCCTATCTGTTCTTGCAGGTCGGAGGTAGAGTGGATGGTGGTGTTGTCGATCTTTGTGATGACATCGCCTACGTGTATGCCTGCCTTATCGGCTGCACCGTTCTCCACTACAGCGGCTATATAGGCACCTTGCAGGGTTGTGAGGTTTTTCTCTTTTTTCAGTTCGTCGGTTATCTCTTGAATCTGCACACCGAGTACGGCACGCTGTACGACACCATACTGCTTGAGGTCGGCTACCACTTTCTGCACGATACCAGTTGGTACGGCAAAGGAGTAACCAGAGTATGAGCCGGTCTGTGAGGCGATAGCGGTGTTGATACCTACCAGTTCGCCTTTGGTATTTACTAAGGCACCACCTGAGTTGCCTGGGTTGACGGCAGCGTCGGTCTGAATGAAGGACTCAATCTTCATCTCGCCATCCAGGATGTTGATGTTTCGTGCTTTGGCGCTAACGATACCTGCCGTGACGGTAGAGGTGAGGTTAAACGGATTGCCGACAGCGAGTACCCATTCGCCTACTCGCAGGTCGTCGGAGTTACCCATGACGATGATAGGAAGGTCGGTAGCGTCAATCTTAAGCAATGCAATATCGGTATTGGGGTCGGTGCCTACGAGTGTGGCAGTGAAAGAGCGTTTGTCGTTCAAGACTACCTCGATGTTCTTGGCATCGGCTATCACATGGTTATTGGTGACAATATACCCATCTGGTGAGATGATGACACCAGAGCCAGAAGCCATCTGTTCGGGTCGTGCTTGCTGTTGGGGACGGCCAAAGAAGAACTCGAAGAAGGGGTCGGATGAGTAGGAACTGCTCTGTGCGGCGATAGTGGTCTTGACGTGGACAACAGCACCCACGGAAAGGTCGGCAGCCACGGTGAAGTCGGTTTCGCCTGCAGCAGGTACGCTGGCAAACTTGGCATAGGCTGCAGGAACATAGAAATGTGTTGAATCGTTGGACGCAACCACCATATCGGCGGCTGTGGGTTGGGTTTGTTTTACCACGATGTAGGCAGTGAGGGCACTCATGCCACATATCAGGACTGCAATACATAAGTACTTGAATAACTTTTTCATAATTGTATCAATTAGGTTGTTACGATATGATAGGCAAAGTCTGTGCCAATTTCCATTCCACTGTGTGTGTTCTTTTCCTTGCCACTGCGTGGCAGAGAAATTAAAAGAAAAACTTGCACTGCGTGCAAGAGAAACAAAGAGACTCCCTACTTACTCCATTATCTCCTGCTCGCTGCGCTCACGATATAGGAAACTTTTATTGAGATTTGAGAGACGGTATGCAATACCGTCTCTACGGTGTAAATACCATAAATAGAACACAAAGGCAGAGCGAAGTATGGTGCTTCGCTCTGCATTTGGTAATGTTTAATTTTTAATTATTACGGTTTACCCTTTTATAGTTTGCGGAGGGTAGCGAGTATGAGGTGGTAGAACTTGTCTACCGAGGCAATGTTTACACGCTCATCGGGCGAGTGTGGGTGGAGTATGGTAGGACCAAAGGATATCATCTCCATGCCTGGGTAGTTGCGTCCTATGATACCGCATTCGAGTCCTGCGTGGATAGTGATGGCTCGTGCTTCCTCATTGAACTCCTCACGGTAGGTCTCTTGCATGAGTTGCAGCACCTTAGAGTGGACATTGGGTTTCCAACCTGGGTAACTGCCGAAGAACTCGACCTTGGCACCTGCTAAGGCAAAGCAACTCTCTATCTGCTCTTGCAGTTCCTCTTTGCGGCTCTCCACTGAACTGCGGGTGAGGCATTGGATAGTCACTTTGTTCTCTTCGGTAGCGATGAGCGCGAGGTTATTGGATGTCTCTACGACATCAGGCATCTCGGGTATCATTCGTGCAACACCGTCGGGACAAGCCACTACGGAGTGGATGAGACTGTCTTGTATCTCCTCGGGTATGACTGACTTAGGTGTATCGACTCGTTCTGCGGTGAAGTGGATATTGTCTTCTACTCCATCGTATTCACGAATGAAGAGGTCTTCGTAGTCGGCTACCAACTGTATGAGGTCTTCGTAGTCCTCTTCGGGAATGGTAACGATAGCCTCTGCCTCACGTGGTATTGAGTTACGCAGACTGCCACCGCAAACGGACGCTAAGCGTGCCTCGTAGTTAGCCACTGCATCTTTGAGGAAACGGAACATTAGTTTGTTGGCATTGGCACGCTGCATCTTGATGTCGCAACCGGAGTGCCCACCTTTAAGTCCAGAGAGGCAAACCTTAAGGGCGATGTCCCCTTCGGGTGCTTCTTCTGGGAAGTATTGGAATGTGATGTTGGCGTCTACTCCCCCGGCACAGCCTATATAGAGTTCGCCTTCGGTCTCGCTATCGAGATTGAGCAGTGTCTTGCCTTGCAGCCAACCGCCTTCGATGGCGAAAGCACCGTACATGCCGGTCTCTTCGTCGACGGTGATAAGCACTTCCAATGGTGGGTGTACGGCATTCTTGTCCGCCAATACTGCCAATGCTGAGGCTACTCCGATACCATCGTCAGCACCGAGGGTAGTGCCATCGGCTGTTACCCACTCTCCATCGACATAGGCACGGATAGGGTCTTTCTCGAAGTCGAAGACCACATCGCTGTTCTTCTGTGGGACCATATCCATGTGTCCTTGAAGGATAACACCAGGGTGGTTCTCCATACCTTTGGTGGCGGGTTTGCGGATAAGGACGTTGCCTATCTCGTCTTGGATAGTCTCCAAGCCTAATGACCGACCATACTCCACAAGGAAGTCACCGATAGCCTTCTTCGTGCCTGTAGGACGCGGAATCTGGGTGATGTGTTTGAAGTTGGTCCATACTCCCTTAGGAGTCAAATCTTCGATGTTCATAGCCGTATATATGTTTTATATTTCTTATATTTCTTCAATAGTCATTTCTCCGCAGAGGTCCATTTGTAGCGCCTCGCGTACCTTGTCGGTGTCGTTTCCATACTCGCCAAGGAGGTACATCAGTTTGGTTAGTAGTGCCTCGGTGGTGATGTCGTAGCCACTAATGACGCCTGCTTCGAGTAGGTTTAGACTTGTCTCGTATCGTCCCATCTCGACCGAGCCTGCGCTACATTGGGTCTTATTGACCACTATCAGCCCGTTGGCGATGGCGTTCTTGAGTACCTCATAGATCCATGGTTCGCTTGGTGCGTTGCCAGCGCCAAAGGTCTCGAGTACGATTGCACGGAGGTGGGGGATATTAAGCATGGCCTCTACTACTTGTTGCGATATTCCTGGGAAGATCTTAAGGATAGCCACGTTCTGGTCGAACTTAGTCCATAGCCGCAGGGGCTTGGATGGGTCGGGATAGTGTACGAGATGGGTGTTGTATCGTATATGTACGCCAGCGAACGCCAAGGGTTCGTAGTTATAGGACTTAAAGGCGGAGAAGTACTCGGCGTTTTTCTTTGTAGTACGGTTGCCACGGTAGAGTCGGTCACCGAAGAATATAGAGACCTCGGGTACTAAGGCTTGTCCTTCCTCATCTTGTGCGACGGCAATCTCGATGGCAGTCAGTAGGTTCTCGCGCGCATCGCTACGGATAAGACCCATGGGTAGTTGTGCACCAGTGAAGACTACGGGTTTGCCCAAGTTGCCCAGCATGAAACTAAGTGCAGAGGCGGAGTATGCCATGGTGTCGGTGCCATGCAGGATGACGAAGCCATCGTATTGGTTGTAGTTCTCGTAGACGATAGTGGCTAACTTGCTCCACACAGGGGGATTGATGTTAGAGGAGTCTACAAGGGGATTGAAGGAATAGATATCGACAAGGATATTGTCCTGAAAAAGTTCAGGCATATAGCGTTTAACCTCCTCAATACCAGTTGGTCTCAGTGCCCCAGTGGAAGGGTCTTGCGTCATAGCGATGGTACCACCGGTGAGGATCAATAATACTGATTTTCTACTCATAAATCTGTTCTCTATCGTAAACATTTTTCCGCCCACAAAGATATGGTATCTTTTCCAAATGTGCAAATGGAGGCTGGGATATTCTATTTCCTGCTCGCACTGCGTGCTCACGAAAAATAAAGAAAAGGACGAAGTGGGGTATTGTACTCCGTTGAAAATGAGAGAAAAACACAAAAGAATGTGTAGTTGACAATTGGACAATTGATAAGGGATGTTCTAAAAATTCCACGTTTCGTTATTTTGTTACTGATTTGGAGGCTTCTCCACTTTTTGAGCGCTTTGTGGTTTTTATTCGTATCTGCTTGACTTTCACTCAGTCACAATGTCCACATTGCTCCTTCGTTCAAGCCAACCATCTACTAAATAAAATTCCACAAATCATCTCAAAAGCAATTTTTAGAACATCCCATAATTTACGATTGGCTTGGTGGAGGTAAGAAAGTAGGACGATTTATGCGATAAAATACGAAACACGGTTGATACTTCTGGCTGGAGGGGATTTTGAGGGTGGGGGAGAGGGTCGTCAAACGGCTTGTAGAGGGGGCATAAGGGTAGCCTGAAACCCTTATGAAACCTCGGTAAGGTAAGCCGTATCAACCGTGTATCAACCGTGTTTGTACCGTCTTTGTCTCGTCCCGTACCGCTGACAACCTCGGGGCGGGGTGGGGGCGAGAAGCCTACCCCCTGCCCCCTCCCTGAAGGGAATGGGGATAGAATAAGCCTATCCTCGGACTCTCCCTAAAGGGAAATAAGCCTACCCCCTGCCCTCTCCCTGAAGGGAAGGGGGATAGAATAAGCCTATCCTCGGACTCTCCCTAAAGGGAAGGGAGAAGGAGGGCGGGGAGAGGATGTGTTTTGGCGGGCATGGAATATTTTTTTGTGCTTTGCAAAAAATCCCTTACCTTTGTAGCGTCATAGCTTGTGCCAAAATGGCACATTGCTGGTGCGTTGCTTTTTGGCGCATTTTTTGTATGACAAAGGAAGTGGAATAGTATACTTTAAACTCGAAGAGATCAATGAATAAGACAGAAACAACTGTTGAACAACTACGGGATGCGATAGTAGAAGGCATCCGAAACAAAAAGGGTAAGCAGATTACCGTTGTTGATATGCGAGCACTCGAGTCGGTGCCGTGTCCTATGTTTGTCATAGCACAAGGCAATACGAATACGCAGGTGTCAGCGATAGCCGACGAGATAGAGGACTTTGTGCGCAAGTCGACTGGCGAGAAGGTGATAGCGACGGTAGGACAAGATAACGCTGAATGGATTGCAATGGACTATGGTGACATCATTGTGCATATCTTTCAGCCTCAGGTTCGTGAGTTCTATGACATCGAACACCTATGGGGCGATGCCAATATCACTAACTTGCCAGACGAAGAATAATAACCTAACCTTACATAGAGAATGAGCGAACCTAACAATCGTCAACCGAACAACCCAACTCCAAAGGGCAAGAAGAAAGGTCCAAGCCTGACATGGCTGTACCTTGCTATTATCATCTTCTTGCTTGGTAGTTATTTCTTCTCGGACAAGTCGTCTGCGCCTACGAAGGACATCACCTATACGCAGTTGCAGTCGTATATCGAGAAAGACTGCATCGAGGCTATCACTGTATTCGACGACAACACTGTTAAGGCAACTGTGGCGCAGGATGCCGTAGGTACGGTGTTTGCGGCTAATCCCGAGAAAGTGGCGGAGCAGAAAGAGCCTCGTATCTCGGTGGCCATCCCAACGGTGGAGGAGTTTAACAAGTATATGACCGAAGTCAATGCTCAACGTCAGCAAGACGGCAAGAAGAGCATCGAACTTACTTTCGAGAAGTCCCGCGACTGGTGGCTTATTATACTCAATGTTGTACCGTTTATCATCTTCATTCTATTCTTTATGATGATGTTCCGCAACCCAATGGGCGGCGGTGGAGGTATCTTCAATGTAGGCAAAGCCAAGGCGCAGGTGTTTGACAAGGACAAGAAAGGGAAGGTGACCTTTAAGGACGTGGCAGGACTGGCAGGCGCTAAGCAAGAGGTGGAGGAGATAGTCTCGTTCTTGAAGAATCCGAAGAAATATACCAGTCTTGGCGGTAAGATACCCAAGGGCGCATTGCTTGTTGGCCCTCCAGGTACGGGTAAGACTCTGCTTGCGAAGGCTGTTGCTGGCGAGGCGAATGTGCCATTCTTCTCGATGTCGGGTAGCGACTTCGTGGAGATGTTCGTGGGCGTAGGCGCATCGCGTGTGCGTGACTTGTTCCGCCAAGCCAAAGAGGCTGCACCGTGTATCATCTTCATTGATGAGATAGACGCTGTAGGTCGTGCTCGTGGTAAGAACATCATGAGTGGCGGCAACGACGAGCGTGAGTCGACGCTAAACCAATTGCTCACCGAGATGGACGGATTCGGAACTAACTCGGGCGTCATCATCTTGGCAGCGACAAACCGTGCGGACGTGCTCGATTCGGCATTGCTTCGTGCAGGGCGTTTTGACCGTCAGATACATGTAGAACTTCCTGACCTGCAGGAGCGTAAGGAGATATTTGGTGTACACCTAAAGCCGCTCAAACTGGACGAGTCTGTTGACGTCAATTTCCTTGCCAAGCAGACTCCAGGATTCTCTGGTGCTGATATAGCCAACGTATGTAACGAGGCAGCGCTTATTGCGGCTCGGCACGATAAGAAGGCCGTGGATAAGCAGGACTTCATGGATGCTGTCGACCGCATTATTGGCGGTCTTGAGCGAAAGACAAAGATAATGACGGACGAGGAAAAGCGTTCTATCGCTTACCATGAGGCGGGACATGCTACTATCTCGTGGATGCTTCGTTGGGCTAACCCGTTGGTAAAGGTGACTATTGTGCCGAGAGGTATTTCCCTTGGCGCAGCGTGGTACTTGCCTGAGGAACGGCAACTGACTAACCGTGAGCACTTGCTCGATGAGATGTGCGCAACCCTTGGTGGTCGTGCCGCTGAAGAGACGTTCCTCTCGCAGACGAGTACGGGTGCGCTTAACGACTTGGAGCGCGTGACCAAGCAGGCTTATGCCATGGTGGCATACTACGGCATGAGTGACAAGTTGGCGAATGTTAGTTACTATGACTCGACGGGTCGGTCGGACTATGGTTTTGCTAAACCGTATTCCGAGAAGACGGCAGAGACCATCGACAAAGAGGCAAGTTCGATCATTGCTAAGCAGATGGCTCGTGCGAAAGAGATTCTGCAACAGAACGCCGAAGGACATCACCGTATTGCAGAACTGCTGATCGAGAAAGAGGTTATAACGGCAGAGGATGTGGAGAATATCCTTGGTCCGCGTCCTTGGAAGTCTCGTCAAGATGAGATTATAGAAGATAATGAAGCCGCTATTGCTGCTGAGCAACAGGCTGAACAAGAGAAACCGGCAGATGAGAAGCCTATAGATGAAAAGCCTATAGAGGATAAGTCGGAGGAACAAAACACTGATAATACAGATAACAAATAAAGGTATGAAAAGAATTATTTTAGGTATAGGAGCCTTGGCACTATGTGTGATGGCTTCTGCGCAACAACCTGAGATGTTGCCCATAGACTCAGCGACACGAGTCGGACACCTTGAGAACGGACTTACCTATTACATCCGTCACAACGAGTATCCGAAACAACGTTGCGAGTTCCATATTGCGCAAGCCGTAGGTGCTATCCTCGAGGAGGATAACCAGAACGGTCTGGCTCACTTCCTTGAGCACATGGCGTTTAATGGTACAGAGCATTTCCCTGGTAAGGGTATCATCAACTACTTCGAGTCGATAGGTGTGAACTTCGGAGGAAACATTAACGCTTACACTTCGCTTGACGAGACAGTCTACCGTCTTTCGGAAGTGCCAACTATTCGTATGGGTATCATCGACTCTGCGTTGCTCGTTATGCACGATTGGGCATGTGCTCTATCGCTTCTGCCAGAGGAGATAGATGCTGAGCGTGGGGTGATACGTGAGGAGTGGCGTACGGGTGCCAATGCTGACCGTCGTATGTGGAAGGCGAGTCTGCCACTCATGTACCCAGGTAGCCAGTATGCTAAACGTGATGTGATTGGCGATACCGCTGTCATCAATAACTTCGCTTACGATGCCTTGCGTGACTATTACAAGAAATGGTACGGACCTGATAACCAGGCTGTCATTGTAGTAGGTGATATCAATGTTGATACTATTGAGGCCAAGATTAAAGCCTTGTGGGCAGATGTCCCAGCGCGTGTTAACCGTGGCGAACGGCCTATCTATCCAATCTATGATAACCAAGAGCCGGTCGTATCGGTCGTAACCGATGGTGAGGCACAGGCTACCCGTATCACGCTCATCTATAAGAAGGCACCTCTGCCTCAGAACCTCAAGGGAACGGATTTCAACTATACGCTTGACGTGACCTATTCTCTTATTACCGACATGCTTAATAACCGTATGTCGGAGTTGGCGCTTGACCCTAATTCGTCCTTCGTTGCGGGTGGCTCGTTCTATACTGAACTGGTCAAAGCGCGTGATGCGTTCTTCGCTATCTATATTGCAAAGTCAGGTCAAGAGAAGAAGGCTTATAGCGACCTCCTTTTCCAACTTGAGAAGATGCGTCGTTATGGCTTCACTAATGCTGAACTGGAGCGCGCAAAAGCTGAGACGCTTGCTGCCTACGAGAAAGCCTATAATGAACGTAATAGCACACAGAACATCAGTTATGTTGAGGAGTGCAAGTCTAACTTCCTTGACGGCGAAGTGATGCCAGGTGTTGAATGGGAATATGAGGCAATCAAGCAGATATTGCCAAGCCTTAACTTGACGGTTGTCAATGAATTGGCACAACAGTTGGTAACTGACGAGAACCTTATCGTCTCTATCCAAGGTCCTGACAAGGCGGAGATGCCATCGGAAGAAGAGATTCGTAATGGCGTTAAAGAGATGTCTTCTCTACAGATTGAAGCCCCTGTAGAAGAGGTTATCAATACCACCCTCGTGAAGAAAGCCCCGAAAGCTGGTAAGATAAAGAAGGTGGCGCACAACGATGTGCTCGGTACAACCGAATGGACGCTCTCTAACGGCGTACGCGTCATCATCAAACCGACTACCTTTAAGCAAGATGAGATACTCTTCACGGCTTACTCTTATGGTGGTACATCCTTAGTATCTGACCTCTCGATTCTGCCTTCGGCACAACTGGCAACCGATATTGTCGAGTACAGCGGCTTGGGCAACTTCTCTTACAACGACCTCCAGAAGGCACTTGCAGGTAAGCATGTCAGTATGTCGCCGTCGATTGGTTCAGTCGACGAGTCAATGAAAGGCTCATCTACTATCAAGGATCTTGAGACCATGCTGCAGCTCAGTTATCTCTACTTCACAGCGCCACGCCGTGATGAAGATGCTTACAAAACTCTCATTGCTCTTATGGAGACATCCCTCGAGAACAAAGAGCAGAGCCCACAATCGATCTGGTATGACTCTATCAATGCTATGGCAAGTGACAACTCGCCGCGTACCATCATCTGGAGCAAAGAGACTCTGCAACAAGTCGACCTCGATAAGGCACTCACATTCTATAAGCAACGCTTTGCTAATCCGGCTGACTTTACCTTTACCTTTACGGGTTGCGTAGACCCAACGGATAAGGCTTTCCAGAAGTTAGTATGCACTTGGCTTGGTGGGCTCAAGACTAATAAGAGCCGTGAGAACTTTGTCGACAATAATGTACGTGCGCCAAAGGGTGTTGAGAAGAACTATTTCCTTCGTCCAATGCAGACTCGTACGGCTTCTAACTATATCCAGTATACCTCTTACGACATGCCTTACTCGATGGCTACTCGCCTGAACATGGTGGCTATTGGACGTATCTTGGATATCCGTTACCTCGAGTCGATTCGTGAACAAGAAGGCGGCTCTTATGGCGTAGGTGTCCGTGGGTCTATGAGTAAGAACCCTGTGCCATGCGCTGAGTTGTTCATGCTCTTCGATACCGATCCGCTCAAGCAAGAGAAGCTCATCTCCATTATACACAAAGAGATTGAGACTATCGTCAACAATGGACCGCTTGCTGAAGACCTTAGTAAGGTGAAAGAGTCGTTCCTCAAAGACTTCGAGGAGAACCTCGAGAAGAACAACTACTGGTCGTCTTCTATCCTGCCACGTTATTACCGCTATGGTGAGGACTATATCACAACCTTCAAGAATGAGGTGAATAATGTCACCGCTGAGACTATCCAACATACGCTCAAACAGTTGGTGGCTTCAGGCAATATGTTTGAGGTGGTTATGAATCCCGAATAAGGACATAATACATCGGAATACCAAAGAGGCTGGCTAGCTTATCGTTAACCAGCCTCTTTTAGTACTCACAGCTGCGCTCAGATCTCATCTATCTTATCGACATCCTTCCACAGCGGTAGTCGTTCTCTAAAATGCCGAATAGCCTCCACGTCGATGTCGGCAATCTGTATCCCTTCTTCGTTGTCCTTAAAGTCAGTCAGCCGATGCAGATAGGTGTCGTAAGCCACTGAGTGACCCGAGTAATGCAGTCCGTTGCCGTCATCGCCTACGCAGTTCACGCCACATACAGCGCATTGGTTCTCTGTTGCTCGAGCCGGTATCAGTACATCCCAGTAATGGATACGCACTTCGGGCCAGTTGGCGCAATAGAGCAGTATGTCGTAGTCGCTGCCGCTCATGTTCCTGCTCCAGATTGGGAAACGCAGGTCGTAGCACACCAATAGGCAGAAGCGAACACCTTTATACTCGGATATAACCCGTTGCTCGCCCCGCTGAAAGAACCGTCCCTCGCCTCCGTGAGCATATAGATGACGCTTGTCGGCATAATCGGTCTCGCCATTGGGACGCACAAAGAAACCTCGGTTATACAACCTATCGCCATCGCGGGCAATAAAACTACCTGTGATAGCGATATCATACTCTCTTGCCCAACGCCTCAACGCCTGCATTGTCTCACCCTCGTTCGTCTCAGCCAAGTCGGGCCGCTGCGTGCAGAAGCCCGTGGTGAACATCTCAGGCAGCATAGCCACATCAGCACGACCGGCTAATGTGGCTAAACGTTGGTGTGTCAGGCTGAGATTGCTCTCTTTATCCTCCCACACTATGGGATACTGCATAAGAGCTATGCGCATCACTTCTTCTTTCCTTCATTGGGCTTGCCTATCGCCTCGCGCATACTTGTGTCGGCTTGTATGTTCTGCATGCGATAGTAGTCCATAATCCCCAGATTACCCGAGCGGAAAGCATCTGCCATTGCCTGTGGCACAAGCGCTTCTGCCTCTATCACCTTCGCACGAGCCTCCTGTGCCTTAGCCTTCATCTCCTGCTCATTAGCGATAGCCATTGCACGACGCTCCTCAGCCTTTGCCTGAGCAATGTTCTTATCTGCCTCGGCTTGGTCCATCTGCAACTGCGCACCGATGTTCTTACCCACATCGATATCCGCAATGTCAATACTCAATATCTCAAAGGCCGTACCTTCGTCCAAGCCTTTACTCAGCACCAACTTCGATATGCTGTCGGGGTTCTCAAGCACCATCTTGTGGCTTTCTGCCGAACCAATCGAGCTGACGATACCTTCGCCCACACGAGCCAAAACGGTGTCCTCGCCGGCACCACCGACCAGCTGACGTATATTCGCCCGTACCGTCACACGAGCCTTAGCAATCAACTGTATACCATCCTTCGCCACTGCCGTCACAGGAGGCGTGTCTATCACCTTCGGGTTAACCGACATCTGCACGGCCTCAAACACATCACGCCCTGCCAAATCGATAGCCGTAGCCATCTGAAACGACAAGTCGATGCTCGCTTTATTGGCAGAAACCAGTGCATGAACGACACGCTCAATATGCCCTCCTGCCAAATAATGCGCCTCCAGCCCGTCACGTTTAACGTCTTGTAAGCCAGCCTTGTGCGCCTCTATCAAACAGTTCACGATCTTTGTTGGCGGCACCTTGCGGATACGCATCAGGAACAACTGCACCAACGAGATACGAACACCGCTCACCTGTGCATTGATCCACAGCATAAACGGCACATAATAAAAGAAAATAACAACGGCAACCGCTACAAGAACGAGTACCACAATCGTAAACGCATTCATATAAAGTAGATTTATTGATTAATGATTTTACTTACTTTCGTCTGCCTTTTCCGCCTCTTTATACATCTTTTCGGCGTCCTTTTCCAGGTCTTCTATCTTTTTACCAGGCGACGCCAACGGCACTTTCGAGTCGATAGTAGTGTCCAAACCCATCTTCTCAAGCGCCTTACTCTTAATGAAACCATATATCGAAAGCCCCGACAGTAGCAGCACGGCCCCGAGGGTGATGTGCCCTGCAAGCGCCCCCATGCAGATGTAGGCGGCCACAACAGCCCCCGCCAAGCAAACAAATCCCATGATTCCGGCTATCCCGAAGCCAGGCAACAAGAACATTTCTAGTAGCAGCAATACGATTCCTGCCACAATAAGCAGAACGACCAACAGTGTATTCATAATATCTTTCTTTATGGTTTAGCAATCTTTCCGGCGCAATCGCCGTATCGTCTGCAAATGTACAACAATTATTTCAACCAACAAAATCCCGCCATCTTTTTTGCAAAACACAGCCAAACTCCCACCAAACTCCCACCAAACTCCCGCCAAAACCGACCCCTCACCAAATCTAAAAGCCGCCACCCAAGAATCTTAATAGAATATATCACGAGCAAGAGTCGAGTCAGCGACAAAGGATCAGCATAAGATAAGCGTAAGATGAGCGTAGGATAAGCGTAAGATTTAGCCCTTCACGTAATACCCACACCGTACCCACATCGTACCCAAAAACCACTAATTCTATCTCAAAACCCTTAACAATCGCTATTCAAATCTTAACGCTCAAACCTCCGCAAAATATCGCCCCCAAAACATCCATCCTATAAGCCTTATCCGCCCTATGCGCCTTATCCGCCCTATAAGTCCCGTTCGCCCCATCTCTCCCATCCCTCCGCCAAACCCATTGCGCCTCCTTTTTAATCCCCTAGTTTAAAGACCTGCATCCCCCCATTAAAGAAATATTTGACCCATATTTGATAATATTTGTTCCAATAAATCGTTGATAATGAGTTTTTAATGTACATTTAATAATCTTTAATGGAGACTTTTTTATATTTTTTTTGACCACGTATTATACGCCCCCGTTTCATGTTCCTCCCCCTCCCCCGTCCGCTTAAAAAAAACATCACCCGCGGGAAAGATACTGTGATTGTGGAGACGACACGCCCTCGTGTCGTTCGAGCCGCCAGGCTCGATTGACCATGCTGTGTCAATCACCCACCCGTAGAGACGGTATTCCATACCGTCTCTCCAATCTAACCATCTAGAATATCTAGGCTCTCTATTGTCCACTATAACCTCTATTGTCCACTATCTGTTTGACCATACTAAGTTGGGGACGCGGGCGCCTCGCCCGCGGTTTTATGACAATAATCCCAACCTAAACAATCACCCCCGCTTTTTATGACCAATTAATGACAATACGGCGCAGCCGT
>CAYNMA010000065.1:0-13838 GCA_964398075.1 uncultured Bacteroides sp.
CGGATTGGTTGTTTTTAGGGGTCGAGTTGTGGTCGGATTGGGTTCGGATTGGGCGTTTTTAGGTTGCGGATTGGTTGTTTTTAGGGGTCGAGTTGTGGTCGGATTGGGTTCGGATTGGGCGGTTTTAGGTTGCGGATTGGGCGGTTTTAGGGTTTGGAAAGGGCTATTTCTTGTTGCGAAAAAACATATTTCTTGAAGTGCTTGTGAATTTGCAGAAAAACGTCTACCTTTGTCCGATAATGCGCAAACACATAGAACAAGATACAGAAAGATATGAAAAGTAGAGTCATTTCCATTGCTAATCAGAAGGGTGGCGTAGGCAAGACGACCACCGCAATTAACCTCTCCGCCTCTCTCGCTGCCGAGGGAAAGCAGGTGCTGCTTATTGATGCCGACCCACAAGCGAACGCATCGTCCGGCTTGGGCATCGATGTTCGATCGCTGCAGGCCACGATCTATGAGTGTCTGGTGAACGGTACCGACCCGAAAGAGGCAATTGTAGGTACCGATCAGGACAATCTTTTCCTGCTGCCATCGCACATCGACCTCATAGGAGCCGAGATAGAAATGATCTCCATTGACAATAGGGAGTTGCTGCTAAAGAGCATGTTAGAAGGCATTCGGGAGGAATATGACTACGTCATCATCGACTGTTCGCCGTCGTTGGGTCTGATAACGGTCAACTGTTTGACGGCAAGTGACTCGGTGATCATACCTGTGCAGTGCGAGTATTTTGCGTTGGAGGGTATATCTAAGTTGCTGAATACGATAAAGATCATCAAGTCGAAACTCAATCCTGGTCTGCAGATAGAAGGATTCCTATTAACGATGTACGACAACCGGTTGCGTCTATCGAACCAAGTGTATGACGAGGTGAAACGGCACTTTGGCGACTTGGTGTTTAAGAGCGTCATTGCTCGTAACGTGCGGCTCAGCGAGGCGCCGAGTCATGGTCTGTCGGTGCTGTCGTACGACTCGACATCGAAGGGCGCACAGAACTATGCAGACTTGGCTAAAGAGTTGATTGCTAGAAGGAAAGAGTAAGGGTTGAACTTTTAGAATATCACTATATATGAAGGTAAAGAATACGGGTCTAGGTCGAGGACTAGACGCCTTGATAGACACAACACATGTTAACACGAACGGGTCATCATCGATAAACGAGGTTGCGCTGAGCGAGATCAAAGCGAACCCGAATCAGCCCCGTCGGAACTTCGATGAGGAAGCGTTAGAGGAGTTGGCCAATTCTATCCGCGAGTTGGGAGTGATATCGCCCATCACCCTGCGCAAGAACGATGAGGGAGATTACCTTATCATTGCGGGTGAGCGTCGTTTCCGGGCCGCCAAGATGGCGGGATTGGAGACTATTCCGGCGTATATTCGTACGGCAAAGGATGAACAAGTGATGGAGATGGCGTTGATAGAGAATATACAGCGTGAGGACTTGGATGCTATCGAGATTGCTTTGGCTTACCAACGGCTGATGGACGACTATGCATTGACGCAGGAGCGGATGTCGGAGCGTGTAGGGAAGAAGCGTGCGACGGTGGCTAACTACTTGCGTTTGCTTCGCCTTCCTGCCGAGATACAGATGGGTATCAAGGAGAAGAAGATCGATATGGGGCATGCACGGGCTATCCTTGGTATGAAGCAACCGGCAGACCAGATCAACCTATACAAACGGATCTTGTCCGAAGGGCTGAGCGTTCGGCAAGTGGAGAAACTGGCTAGTGGTCAAGAGATTGAGCCGAAACCTGCGCACAAGAGTAAGCCTTCGCTACAGTTGCCCGAGATGGACGCTCTGCAGGAGGAGTTGTCATCGTTCTTTGGAGTGAAGGTGAAGATGTCGTGCAACGAGCAAGGCAAAGGCAAGATTGCTATTGCTTTCAATAGCGATGCTGAGTTGCAGCAGATAATGCAGAAGCTAGATACACGCCGTTGAGGAGCAAGGGGGGCATATTAGTTTCGCTGTGCCTATTGTGGGCTGTAGTCAGTAGCATCTCTGCGCGAGAGGTACTGATGGCGGATAGTGTGCTCACTGTTAACGATACGGCAAGGAGTGTCATCGTTCTGCAAGACACAGTGGTATCGGCTGAGCAAGCAGAAGTAGAGGCTGTTGCATGGAAGCCTGACCCTATGCGTGCGGTGTGGATGGGGGTGATATTGCCTGGTTATGGGCAGATTTACAACCGTGCTTATTGGAAGTTGCCGATTGTCTATGGGGGATTTATGGGTTGCGCTTACGCTATCGTGTGGAACAACCGCCTTTACACCGACTACAAGCAAGCCTATCGAGATATTCTAACTGACACCGACGGTACGAAGACATCGTATATTGACATTTTGCCCGACGGTTATACCATTGAAAAGATGGGCGGAAAGAGCAGTTACACCAACACTTTGAAGAGCAAGCAGAACACCTATCGTCGGTATCGTGACTTGTCGATTGTGGCGACGGTGTTGGTCTATGCATTGTCGCTGATAGATGCTTATGTAGACGCACAATTGTTCGACTTTGATATATCAACCGACCTCTCTATGACGGTGGAGCCTCAGCTCTATTACGACCTACAGAACAACCGTTCAACTGAGGTGAAACTTGCTATTAATTTCTGATGAAGAAGTATCTACAGCGTATAGCGATTGTATGTATGTCACTGACAATGTGTTTGTTGGTACACGCAGAGAGTGTAGATACGGATACGGTTGAAGTATTCGATCCGACTGAACTCGACCTGCAACTGCTTGACTATACGTTGGCGTGGGTTGATACGAGTGCTTGCTCCGAAGGATATGTGATTGCCGACTTGCCTGATTCGGTGTATATCAATCGATTATGCTCGTTGCCTTACATCGTGGAGATGTCTTACAACGCTGTAGTCAAAGGGTTTATCGAGGCATACCTGCATCGGAGTAAGAAACAGGTAGCGAGGATGCGGCGGTTGGCAGACACCTATTTCCCTATCTTCGAAGAGCATCTGGTGCGATACGGGTTGCCCTTGGAACTGAAATACTTGCCTATCATTGAGTCGGGACTCAATGCCCAAGCACGCTCGCGTGCCGGTGCGGCAGGGCTATGGCAGTTTATGCCTCAGACTGCGAAGAACAGTGGGTTGGAGGTCAATTCGCTTGTGGATGAGCGACTTGACCCTTACAAATCGACCGATGCGGCGTGCCGTTATTTGAAGAGTCTGTATGCTATCTATAACGATTGGAACTTAGCCATTGCGGCTTATAACTGCGGTCCTGGTAATGTGAACAAAGCCATTCATCGGGCAAACGGACGACGAGACTTCTGGCAGATATACAACTTCTTGCCTCGCGAGACCAGGTCGTATCTGCCTATCTATGTGGCTGCTAACTATGTGTTTAACTTTGCCGATGAGCATAACATCTGTCCGGCAGAGCCGATTCTGCCGTTGGCGTTAGATACGATTGTGATACAAGAACGGCTGCATCTGCAACAGGTGGCAGAAAAGTTGGATGTACCGTTGAATACCCTTAGGAAACTGAACCCACAATACACGATGGATGTTCTGCCTGGTGGAAAAGGTTATGCCCTGTGTCTGCCAACCGAGAAAGTGGGGGCATATATCATACACGCCGACAGCATTGTTGCCTATAAGCAAGACAGTCTGTTAGAGAAGCGTCGGGCAACGATTGACCTTGCTCATCGTACCTCTCAGAATGGCGGATATACGGCTAACGGTGTGACTTACTATAAGATAAAAAACGGAGATACGCTCTCGGGCATAGCCAAGCGATTTCATTGCTCCGTGGCACAGTTGCAGCGTTGGAACGGACTCAAAGGGTCGTCGATTCGAGCAGGGAAGACACTGAAGATATTGCGTTAATGGAGGATGAAAAGACATATTATTCCATCAAAGAGGTGAGCGACATCAGCGGTTTACCTTTCTCGACGCTGCGTTATTGGGAACAAGTGTTTCCGCAGTTACGCCCTCACCGAAACCAAGGGCAAACGCGGTTCTATACGCCTGAGGATGTGGAGATGGTGAGAAGGATTAAGTATCTGCGCGATGAGCAACACCTATCGGTAGCCGCCATCAAGAAACGCCTAAAGGTAGGGGATAACGAGCTCGAGCGTAGAATGCAGATGACAACGTTGTTGAAACAAGTTAAGACCGAGTTGGAAGCAATTCGGGCTAAAATATAATGATACAGATATGAAAGATTTTGTTAAGTGTTGGATTCCGTATGTGATCATCTTTGCCGTGTTTGCCATAGCATCGGCTATCTATTTCTTTCCTTCATTGCAAGGTAAAATCATCTATGCAGGCGATAATATCAATGGTTCAGCCGCTGTACATGAGTCGTCGGCATACCATCAAGAGACAGGTGATTATACATTCTGGACAGGTGCGCTATTCTCGGGTATGCCCAACTATCAGATTGGCGGCGGTGCTCCCAATACTGTAGACAAGATAACGCGACCTATTCGTTGGATATTAAACCGAGGAACGGGGGACGTCACTTTCTTCATATTCTTCTATTACTTATTGGCTTTCTTCTTGTTACTGCGCGCATTCAAGGTCGACAAGTGGATGAGCATGGCAGGAGCCTTTGCTATGGCACTGTCGAGTTATTTCTTTGTCATCATTGCCGCTTCCCACCACGGCAAGTGCTACAGTATCACTTGGATGACGATGGTCATCATAGGCTTTATCCTCACCTACCGCAAGCAATACGGTTGGGGTGCTATACTAATGATGTTCTTCACCTACGTCGGATTCTTCAAGCACCCGCAGATGTCGTATTATATCTGCATGCTAATAGGCGTACTATGGTTTGCCGAGTTGGCTATCGCTTGGAAGGACAAGGCATGGAAACACTTCGGTATTGCGACCGCAGTGTTCTTTGCCTCTTTTGCTGTGGGCATGGGAATGGGTAGTAGCAACGTCTTTCTCAACACCGAGTACTCGAAAGAGACCATGCGTGGCGGACACTCCGACCTTGTCAAAGACACAGACACCTCCAATAAGACCAAAGGTCTCGACCTCGATTATGCGACTGCATGGAGTTATGGTATCGACGAGACAATGACCTTCCTCATACCTAACTACATGGGTGGAGCCAGCGGTTACAATCTCGGCAAGAACTCACAACTGGAGCAAGACCTCAAGAAGATGGGCGTTCCCGCACGGCAAGCCAAGCAGTTCTGTCAGTCGGCACCGACTTATCGTGGAGAGAAAGCCTTTACCAGTGGGCCGGTGTATATGGGTGCTATCGTATGCTTCCTCTTCCTACTCGGACTTCTCATCGTCGGTGGGCCATACAAATGGGCACTCTTGGCGGCGACACTATTCTCCATTCTCCTTGCATGGGGACACAACTGCATGTGGCTTACCGAACTGTTCTTCAAGTACTTCCCTATGTACAACAAGTTCCGAGCCGTAGAGAGTATCCTCATCGTCGCAGAGATAACTATGCCTCTACTCGGATTCCTCGCCATCAAGACTATCGCTGACGGCAAGATAGAGTGGAAACAACTACGCACAAGCCTATTCATCTCCGGTGGTATCACCGCAGGTATATGTCTGCTCGTGGCACTCTTTGGCGGCAGTATCGATGTGACATCCTCTTACGATGCCCAATGGAAGAGCCAAGTCGGACAACAGATATACGACGCTATCCTCGACCAACGCGCCGCACTCATCAAGGCAGACGCTTGGCGCTCCCTACTCTTCGTGGCACTCGGCTTTGCTGTCGTCTTCGTTTACGCCTATCGCTCGTATAACAAACCACAGCCACGGCTCTCGATGTACTGTGGACTTGCACTCGCTGCACTCATCATCGGAGACATGTGGACAGTCGACAAACGCTTCTGCAACGACAGTATGTTCGTCACAAAAGGCGACCGCAACAAGGCATTCAAGATACTACCCTACGAGGAAGAGTTATTGAAAGACCCATCTCATTTCCGTGTGCTGAACCTATCCACCAATACCTTCAACGAGGCACGCACCAGTTACTACCTCAAGTCTATCGGCGGTTATTCCGCTGCCAAACTGCGTCGTTACCAAGACCTCATCGATGTACATATCGCACCCGAGATGAACCCGCTCATGCAGGCCATCGCACAGACCAACGGTTTCCAGACACCCTGTGCCGCAGATAGCCTGTTCCCTGTACTTAATATGCTCAACATGAAGTACGCCATCGTACCTTTGCAGAACGGACAACAAGTACCGGTGCAGAACCCTTATGCCATGGGCAACTGCTGGTATGTGGACAACTTGCTCGTAGTGGACAACGCCAACGATGAGATAAACGCCCTTAAGACAATAGACCTCCACACTACCGCCGTTGTAGATACTACCTTCGCTCCGCTGCTCAACGCCAACACTCCTGCAGTAGCACCGCTCATGACCTACGATGCAGACGAGATACATCTCACCAAGTATGCGCCCAATCGCATTGACTATCAGGCGCAGAACGAGCAGAATCGTGTAGCAGTGTTCTCCGAGATATACTATCCGTACGGATGGCATCTCTATCTGACCAACGATGGCAAACTGGAAAGCGAGATACCATTGGCACGAGTTAACTATATGCTCCGTGCAGCCGTCATACCCGCAGGTACACACTCCCTCGCCATGGTCTTCGATCCGGAGTCCTACCATAAGGGCAATGCCCTCTCACTGGCATGCTTCTGCGTTATGTTGCTGACATTGGTTGGAGTCATTGCATCTACTATCATACGAAGAAAAAAGGCTCATAATTGAAAGAGATAACAATGGGTAAGGATATTTGTATCAAGTACGTTGATTTCTATCAAGAGTTCAACTATAAGAAGCATTTTATCTACAAATGGCTACTTGCCAATGGATATAATGTGACATACGCCTCACATAATCAACCTGATTACCTTGTTTTTGGCGTCTTTGGCGATGAGAACCTACAATACAACGATAGCGTCAAGATATTCTGTACAGGCGAATGCCAAACCCCTGATTTCAACTTATGTGATTATGCTATAGGTTTCGATTATCTAGACTTTGGCAAACGCTATTTGCGTTATCCATTGTACTTTCTATATTCAAATGCCTACGAACGGATGCTTACAAAGCATGAGTTGAGCGATGAAGAGATAAGTCGAAAAACAGACTTCTGCGCTTTTGTATGTTCCAATGGGCGTGCTGCAGAGCAGCGAGTCACTTTCTTTCAAGCACTAAATGCCCAAAGACATGTCGATTCAGGTGGCAAGATGCTGAATAATGTAGGCGGTCCTGTGGCTGATAAACTAGCATTCCAAGGCACCCATCGTTTCTCTATGGCGTTTGAGAATACTTGTTACCCTGGCTATTCGACAGAAAAGATTGTAGAGAGCTTCGCATCAAGCACTATTCCTATCTATTTTGGCGACCCGCTTATAACCAAAGACTTCAATCCTAAAGCCTTTATAAACTGTGCAGACTATTCCTCTTTTGATGAGGTAATACAACGTGTGCTTGAGATTGATGACAATCCCGAACTATACAAGCAATACCTACGAGAACCGGCTCTTAATAATATAAACCTAAAAGAAGAGGCTGATAAGGCTCTACATGCGTTTCTCCTTAATATCTTTGAACAGCCCAAAGAGAGTGCCAAATGTTATAGTCGCAAGTATTGGGGTGTTCGATTGGTGCAGGAACGCCTAAGGCAACAACGTACATATCAGCGAAGTATATACTACCGACTGCGTGCTTTCTTTATGAAACACATTTATCCCAAGGCGCGCAAGAATATCATCTTGTGGAAGATAACACAACGATTGATGCCAAACATTAAGTGAGTTTCAAAGACGTAGGTAATCCGTAATAGATGTCACAATTACCTTCTTAAAATACACCCAACGCAGCATTAGCCTATACTCGTGCCATACCCCATGTTCTCGAGCATAACGTAAGAGAGTATCAAAGGCTTTTTTCTTCTCACCGCCACGCCATACACCTCGTTTGTGACTGATAGACTGAGGGTGTATCACATAGTGGTATATTGGCTTATCTGTCTGTGCCACCCGATCTGCCATCAAGTAACACTGTCCCATAAAACTGCTATCTTCTCCACTCTTGGCATTAGGGAACAGAATACCATTGTCAATCAACCACTCACGACGAAAAAGCATAGTGTAAAAATTACTCACGTAGTGTCCTAATAAATATCTCCGCTGTTGTCTATCTATTGCTCCACTACCAACGTGTGGATTGCATGCAATACGATGCGTACCATTTGCATTGTCCCATACAGCAGCTCCAGAACTAATGTCTGCTTGATAAGCCTTCGCATTGCGGTAGAGTACCTCCAGCATATCTGTCTCTATCCAATCATCCGAGTCGACAAAGGCTATATACTCGCCTTCTGCAGCCTGTATGCCGATATTCCTCGCCATAGCAGGACCACTATTCTTTGGCGTTTCCAACACACGCCAATGCTCACTCAGTCCATTAGCAGAGATAAACTCTCGTATGATGCTTATGCTATCATCTTGTCCATGGTCGTCAACAAACAGAACCTCGAAGTCTTGCATTGTCTGACTGCGTAGCGACTCCATGCAACGTCCCACATACAATGCTACATTGTAAACCGGCAATATGACCGACACAGCAGGCATACTTACATCCCGTTCGGTGACCAGATAATAAACGATGTATTCTTATATCCCAACGAGTTCCAAATACCAAGTCGCTCGCCTACCCCACTTTCAGGGATATACCATCCACGCGCTACGCCGCCCGTAAGGTAGATAGCATTCTTGACACCAAGACTAACAAGTGTACGTGCAAAATTGTCGAGAGTAGCCACTTCGGTCGACTCTACTGCCACAATACGACCCTCTAACTCGCACAGTGCACGGCGAAGCGACAACAACTCTAACGAGTTCTCCACCATCACACCATTATCCACCAACGGATACTGTCGGAAGAAGTCACCTCCCATCTCTGTCGCTTTCTCGAAGAGAGGAGAGTTCTCGGCTACGCCAATAGTCACTTCGTTCTCTAAGATAGCACAATACCCTTTCTTACTCAATCCCCAACTGAGCGGCTTACCTTGCTTCACAAAAGCACCTACAATACCACCATTGTCGGCACGTACATCGGCCGCTTGGAAGAAAAGAATGTTATTGATAGTATCATTCAAGCAGTGCAAACCCACATCCAAATGCGGAGTAGCATTAAGCGGATAGAATATACGAACAGGTAACTCGTTAGCCTTCACCTCCTTGATAGCGGTATAACTCCTTTGCCCAATGAGAACCCTAAGTGTATCCACCGTGTCCGTTCGCATTGAGCATAGCGCACTATCATACCGACATTCCACAGTATAACGAGTCTCGTACACACAACTGTTCTGTTCCGACTGAATAAGCCATTCCTTCACATCCTCAGGCGTCTGCACAGGACGAGAAGCAAGAACCTTATCTACCAACGACTCATTCTCTTCCGAGCTCAAAGACGAACCCAATACAACACCAATAACTATAAGGACAATCACAAGAACAACCGCCAATAGCCACCATACCCACCGATGTCTCTTCGGTTGTTGCGGAGGTTGAGAGCCGTTGTCTTCAGGAAACATACACATCATCTTTTGAGATGGTGACATCTCCCATTCCGCATTGCCCAACAACTTGAACTCCTTATCTTGATTCTCGTCTTTCATATCATCATACTTAGTGTTCATAACCGTCTCTTGAAGAATTCACATAAGTCAGTCAACGCTTCTTTGCTTGCCCGCAGTTCGTGCCGCTGCCCATAGCAATCCATGAGCAACAGACGCTGATGCGTGATATCTACCAGATAGACATAACGCAGATTGATAATAAGGCTCTTACCTACCCTTGCCAATGGGATAGACTGACCGCTAAACTGCTCTTGTATTGCCTCTTCCACCTTGCCCAACTGACGCTCGATATTGCGTACATCAGGATTCGACAGCCCTGCCACATGCGCTACGCAGTAGTTAGCATCGGCTTCGATATACACCAACAACTCCACCGGTATTCGCAGCAGAGTGTTGTTCGACGGCAATATAGTGAGAAAGGCATTCGGCATCAACCGTCAACGCTATTAGTACGCAATCGAGAAGATAACACGTTGTTTACTCGGCTTACCCGTCACCATACACTTACCTGGCACATGGTCACTGTCAAACGGAATACAACGGATAGTGGCTTTCGTCTCTGCCTTAATCTTCTCTTCCGTCTCAGGTGTCCCGTCCCAATGGCAAAGCAAGAATCCGCCTTTCTTTATCTCTTTCTTGAACTCCTCGTACGAATTGACCTCGCGCGTGTTAGCAAGACGATAGTCAAGCGCTTTCTTGAAGATATTGTTCTGTATGTCTTCCAAGAGTTTCTGTATAGTTGCCTCAATGTTATCTATCGACACTGTCTCCTTCGTCATCGTATCACGCCGAGCAATCTCAATAGTACCATTATCCAAATCACGACTACCTATTGCCAAACGAACAGGAACACCCTTCAGTTCATAGTCAGCAAACTTATAACCAGGCGTTGCCTTCTCACTCGAGTCAACCTTTACACGGATACCCAATCGCTTGAGGTTATCAGCAATAGGAGTGACCTTACTGAGGATAGCATCCAACTGCTCCTGTGTCTTGAAGATAGGCACAATAACCACTTGAATAGGTGCCAAATGGGGTGGCAACACGAGTCCATTATCGTCAGAGTGCGTCATGATAAGCGCACCCATCAGTCGAGTAGAAGTGCCAAAAGAGGTTGCCCAAGCATACTCATATTGGTTCTCCTTATTGAGGAACTGCACATCGAACGACTTGGCAAAGTTCTGCCCAAGGAAGTGACTCGTACCGGCTTGCAGTGCCTTACCGTCTTGCATCATAGCCTCCATACAATAGGTCTCAACCGCACCAGCAAAACGCTCATTAGGCGACTTTGTACCTTTCACAACCGGCAATGCAAGGATATTCTCAGCCACATCAACATATACATCGAGCATCTTACGCGCAAAAGCATCAGCTTCCTCAGCCGTTGCGTGTGCCGTATGTCCCTCTTGCCAAAGGAACTCGGCCGTACGAAGGAACAGACGAGTACGCATCTCCCAACGCATCACATTGCACCACTGGTTGCAGAGAATAGGCAGGTCACGGTAAGACGATATCCAGTTCTTATAAGTCGACCAGATAATAGTCTCCGAAGTAGGACGAATAATAAGTTCTTCCTCCAACTTCGCATTAGGGTCAACAACCACTCCATTGCCATTAGGGTCGTTCATAAGACGGTGATGCGTTACCACAGCACACTCCTTTGCGAAGCCGGCTACATGCTCTGCCTCACGGCTAAAGAACGACTTCGGGATAAGCAATGGGAAATAAGCATTCTGCACCCCATTCTCCTTAAAACGGCTATCCATAGCCTGCTGGATACGCTCCCATATCGCATATCCATAAGGTTTGATTACCATGCAACCTCTTACCGCTGACTGCTCAGCGAGGTCGGCTTTTACTACTAATTCGTTATACCATTTCGAGTAATCGACTGCTCGAGGGGTTAGTTTCTGAAAACTTGCCATTATCTTGACATTATCTTAGTTTATATTGTTTACGTAATTGGTCAAACTGGTCAGGCGCCTGCTTTAGTCGCTCCGTGATGCGTTCAAGCCACCCAAACCCGGTGTCACCCAATCCTTGCCGCAAAGATACTGCTTTTGGGTCAATTAGCAAAGGCTCCGTACCAAAATACTCCGAGAAAGCATCCAAACACTGCCTCGTAGCATTCACCTTACCTTGCAAAGAGTAACCCGCAATATGCACCGAAGCCCTGAAAGCGTTGCGCAGCACCTCTCGGTCTACCACCGGCTCGCCTTCCCAAGTGTCGATGATATACGGCAAACCCAACTCCATAGTGGCTCGCTCATCGATAACACCCCCACGCGCAGCATTGATAATCAGTGGTCTACGCTTGCACATACCGAACAACTCCCGACTGCCCAAGTGAAAAGTGTCCTCCTCAAGTGGCGTGTGAAAAGTGATAACATCAGCCTGCTCCGCAATCGTACGCAGTGGCGTATTGAGCCCTTTCGGAGGGTCATTGAGCAGCACACCATAACCATGCCGATGCGCCATCTCTTGAACACGACTACCTACATGCCCCACACCAATGATACATATCGTCGGCGTCTTGACACGAGTCGTAGGCAACCACTCCGCTATAGCCTCTTCCACATAATCGCACACCGCCTGAGCATTGCAACCAGGCGATGAATACCACTTGATACCAACCGAGTCAAGGTACTCTGTATCAAGGTGATCCGTCCCGATAGTGGCTGTTGCCACAAAGCGCACCGATGACCCCTCGAGCAACTGTCGAGTCACTGCCGTACGCGTCCGCACAATAAGCGCATCCGCATCACGCACCGATGCGTTGTCGATAGCGTCAGGAGCAAGCGCCAACACATCGTATTGCGACAGACTCTCTTGAAGGAATGGGATATATTTATCAACGACAACCTTCACCATCTTAGTAGTGAATATTGTCTATCAGCCGCACTTCGCCGCAATAAACCGTCACGCAACCCACAGCATTCGCAAAACTATCCGCAGGCTGAAGCGTATCTGCGTCCACTATCTCGTAATACTCCACCTCCAGACCCTCGACGCTATTAATAGCCCGAACCACATAATCATGCACCTCCTGCACCGTATGTGTCGACGTAAGTGCCTTACTCTCAAACAGTATCCTCGATATATTCACAGCCGTCTTACGCTCATCTGCCGAGAGACGCTCGTTGCGACTCGACAACGCCAAGCCCGACTCCTCACGAACTATCGGGCAACCAACGATCTGTATATCATAGTGTTTCGTACGAACCAAGTGACGAATAATAGCCAACTGCTGAAAATCCTTCTCACCAAAGTACGCACGAGTCGGCGCAACCAAGTCAAATAGTCGAGACACAATCTGCACCACCCCGTTGAAATGCCCAGGACGCATCTTACCTTCCATCACCTTGTCCAAGCCGCCAAAGTCGAATTGGAACGTCGCATTCAACTCTTCCTGCGTATACATCTCCTCCGGTGTCGGTGCGAAGAGGTAGTCCACACGCAACTTTCGCAGCAATTCGCTGTCCCTTTCCAGAGTGCGAGGATAGTGTAACAAGTCCTCTTTATTATTGAACTGAGTAGGATTGACAAACACAGAAACGACCGTTATATCGTTTTCTTTAACGGAACGCTCAATGAGCGACGCATGACCCGCATGCAATGCACCCATCGTCGGCACGAGACCCACCGACTGCTGCTTAGCAATGCAAGCCTCGGTGGCGGCTTTGAGGGCACTTTGAGTAGTTAAAATCTGCATAATATGAAGATTATTAGTCGGCTGAGTATGATATTACACCCAGCGAAAAGCGCCGCAAAGGTAGTGCTTTTTTATGGAATATGCACAGAAATCCACCGAATTCTCTCACAAACCTAACCAACACCTCTCAAACCCTATCAATACTCACCACCAACTCACCCGCAATCACACCAAATCCCCTCCAAATCCCCTCCAATTCCCCTCCAATTCCCCTCCGAAACCAATACACGCCCTCCTTAAATAGAAAACCCACAATTTAGCACGCTATTCCGATGTCTGTCAGTGTATTAGTCCGAAGTCTTTCAGCACGAAGTGCGGTCTTTCAGCGCAGCGGACCGACAGCCGAAGGCGGTCTGTTTGCACGAAGTGCGGTCTTTTAGCGCAGCGGTCCGACAGCCGATGGCGGTCTGTTTGCACGAAGTGCGGTCTTTCAACGCAGCGCACTCAATTCTTAAAGCCGCCGACCCCGAATCTTAATAGAACATATCAGCAGTCAAAGTCG